>JBLRXF010000255.1:0-4755 GCA_047920875.1 Haliea sp.
GGGGCGAGCGGGCCTACGACATCTATTCGCGCCTGCTGAAGGAGCGCATCATTTTCTTGACCGGCCCGGTGTATGATCAGGTCTCCACCCTGATCTGCGCCCAGCTGCTGGTGCTCTATGCCCTCAGCAATGCCGCCCGGCCACCCGCGGGGCTGGGATTCTACAGCGTTTACTTCATGACGGCGCTGCTGGCCTGGATGGCGTTTGCGGTGGCCGGAATCGCCGACCTGGATGTTGCGGTCAATGTACCCGCGGTGGCCGCCATGATCAGCAGCTATCTGCTGTTGCTGGCGATCATGCAGCGCTCCGCCATTCGCCGCGGCCGCTATGCCGCGGGGCTCTGCTGCACCGCGGCCTGTCTGGCGGTGTTCTTTCTGGAACCGGCACCCATGCTGCAGGTCTACGCCGTCATGACGGCGCTGTTCTGGGGTCTGCTGGCAACAATCTCCGGCACGCGCGGCTGGCGTCAGCACAACGCCGGTGACGGCCTTGTCGCCGCCGGCGGCCTGGCCATGTTCGCCGCCATGTTGGCCACACTTGCGACCTCCCTCCCGACAGAGGTGGACACACACAGGGTCACGGGGATCGGCCTTGGCCTCCAGACAGGCGCTCACGCACTCGTGGGCACCGGCTTCATCACCGCCATTCTGCTCGATCTGCGTCAACAGCTCATGCACCTGACAACCGTGGACCCCCTCACCCGCCTCCTCAACCGACGCGGACTGGAAGAAGCCCTGCATGTCACGCTCGCTGCGGCCGACCGCTACGAGCAGCCTACCGCGGCGGTGATGCTCAATGTCGACCACCTGCAACAGCTCAACGAGAACTTTGGCGCCGACGCCGGTGACCGGGTCTTGCAGCAGGTTTCGAGCTGCCTGGAAACAGAATGCCGCAGCAGCGATGTCATCTCTCGTTATGACGGAGACACGTTTCTCCTGATCCTGCCCAATTCGGACCTCGCCGCCGCCCGCAGACTCGCGGAGCGCATTCGCAGCCGCCTAGCGGACACCTCGGTGCAGCTCGCCGAGCAGCCGGTAGCGGTGACGGTCAGCCTTGGCATCGCCGAGACACTGGGCAGCGTCAGCTTCGATCTGCTCTGCAAGGACGCCGGGGTCGCCCTGCAGCTCGCCAAGCGGGGCGGTCGCAACCGGATCGCAGCGGTGGAGCATCGACCGCTTCAGCTCAGCAACAGCACGCCAGGAACCTGAATGCGGGAACTCTCGATATCGGTTTATTTCGCCCGGGCGGTACTGCGCAACGCTGTTGCCATTGGCCTGGATCCGATGCAGCTGCTGCGCAAGAACCGCATCTCACCACGCCTGCTGCTGGAAGAGGATGCGCGCATTTCCATCGAGCGCTTCGCCAACCTGCAGGTCAGTACCATGCTGGCAATGAACGATGAAGCCCTGGGCTACACCAGCCGGCGCCTGCCTATCGGCACCTGGTCAATGATGTGCCATGCGGTTATTGGCTGTGCGACTCTCGGCCAGGCGCTCAACCGCTACTGCCGGTTTTTCCAGCTGTTTGAAGCGACCCCCTTCCCCGCCCTGTTCGAGGACACCGACCAGGTGCGGCTGCGACTGCAGCACAGCGGGCAGACAGCGCCGATGCCCTACCCGGTTGAACTGATGCTGTTCAACGCCCACCGCTTCGGCAGCTGGCTGGTGCAGGAACACCTGCCACTGCAGGCAGTCAACCTGACCTACCCGCCGGCGGCGCGAGCGGAGGATTATCGGCGCATGTTTCTCGCCAACCCCGTCCACTTCGACGCCGATCACTGTGAGCTGGTTTTCTCGGCAACGCTGATGGACAAGCGCATTACCCAGACCGAACAGAGCCTGCGCCACTATCTGCGGCATCCAGCGCTGATGATGCTGACCCAGGACTTTCACCGCAACAGCTGGACCGCGCGGGTTCGCGACCAAGTGCGCCACAGCCTGCACGAGATGCCGGAGCTGGCGGCAGTGGCCGATTCCCTGGATATCCATCCACAGACCCTGCGCCGACGCCTGTCCGCCGAGGGCACCACGTTCAAGGACATCAAGAACCAGCTGCGGCGCGACACCGCGCTGCACTTCCTCGGCAAGCAGGGCCTCTCGATCGAGGACATTGCCTGTCGCTCGGGTTTTTCCGAGTCCAGCGCCTTCATCCGCGCCTTCAAGGGCTGGACCGGCGTGACGCCTTACACTTATCGCAAAGGTCTCTAGGCCAGCGCGAGTGCCCGCCGTGTCCCGATTGTTTATAGTAGACCCATCCTCCGCCCCCAGACCCGCAAGGAGAGCACTGTGCGACTTGCCATCCTAGGCCTGATCTACGCCTATGGCGCCTACCTGGCCCTGACCTTCCTGATTCTGCTGCCGGCCCTCAATTTCATCCCGCCCTGGCTCGCGAAGGAGCAGTGGGGACGCAGCCTGACGACTGATCTGGTCCTGTTCAATCCATTCACCCTGTCTCTGGAGGTGCGACGGGCCGCGCTGACCGAGCCCGATGGCAGTCGCTTCCTGGACTTTGACCGGGCAGAAATCAATCTGTCCCTGGCCACGCTGGCTGGATCGGGGTTGAGTTTGGATGCCGTCGCCCTGGAGGAGCTGTACGTGCATATACTGCGCAATGCAGACGGCAGTCTGAATATCAGTGATCTGCTGCCGGCACCCTCGGGAACGGCAGAGGAGGAGCCGGCCGGTGCGCTGCCCGCGATTACCATTGGCGCGCTGCTGTTGAGCGCACAGCGAATCGAAGTCACCGACCGGCAGCATCCCGAGGGCTATAACAGCTACCTGGATGGCCTGCAGCTAACGGTTACCGACCTGTCCACCGTTGCCGAGGCAGGGCAACCCTATCGGCTCCAGGCAAGCGGTGAAGGCGGCGGCCGCCTGCAGTGGCAGGGAGAGCTTTCCATCGCCGCGGGCAACAGCCGTGGCAGTCTCGAGCTGGACAAGATTGACCTGCGGCCCATCTGGCGCTTCGCGGAACCCTGGCTGGCGTTCACGCTCGACAGCAGTCAGCTCAACCTGTCCCTGAACTATACCGCGGCCTGGCAGGACACTCTGGATTTCAGCGTGAGCAACAGCAGCATTGAGCTTATCGACACCCGGATCAGTCCCCGCGATGCAGAGCAGCTGCCGGAGACAGGCATCACGCTCACCTCCCTGAAGGCTGCCAATATCAGCGTCGACGGCAACCGGCAGGCCGTAGGCATAGCACGGGTGACCGCGGACGGCCTGGCTGTGCGCGGCTGGAGTGAGGGGTCAACGGTTAGCCTGGCAGAACTGTTTGCAGTACCCGCCACCGCAGCCGACGGGGACAGTGAAACCACGGCGACGTCACCCTGGAGCCTGGAGCTGGGCCTGTTCCAACTCCGCGACAGCGCAGTGGCCTGGCGCAGCGAATTTACCGAGCCTGGCCTCCTCGAGATCCGGCCGCTGACCGCGGAACTGCGCGACTTCCGCTGGCCCTCTCAGGGCCCCAGCCCGCTGAGCCTGGCATTGCAGATCAATGAAGTCGCCGGTCTGGAAACCGAAGGCCGGCTGGATCCCGGCAGCGGCAGCGCGGAGCTGAACTTTGCCCTGCAGGGGCTGCCACTGGCCTGGTTCGCTCCCAACCTGCCGTCGATCCTGCTCGCCGAAATCACCAGCGGCCAGGCGCGCACCGCAGGCCGCATCACCCTCGCCGACTTTCAACCGGAGACCCTGACGCTGGAGGGTGCGATAACCGATTTCGCCGTGGTCCTGCACGGCTCAGAGAACGCACTGACGGGGTGGGACAGGCTGCACTGGGAAGGGCTGACCGTGAATATCCCGGAGCAGAATATCACCCTCGCAGAGCTGCATCTGGAGGGCTACGAGGGCCGTCTGCACATCCAGCAAGACGGCAGCATCAACCTTCAGCGACTGCTGGAGCAGCAGACCGACGATGACGCTCAGGCACCGGCTGCAACGGCTTCTGTGGAGGACTCATCCTGGCAATTCAGCGCTCCGGCCATCTTCATCGCCAACAGCGCCATTGATTTCCAGGACCAGTCCCTGCCCATTCAGTTCCGGGCTGTTATCGGCGGTCTCGATGGTACCATCACCGACCTCAGCAGCGACCCGGCACAGGCAATGCAGGTAGACCTGCGGGGCTCGGTTGACGGCTACGCCCCGGTCACCTTGCGCGGTACCGCCAGCCCTCTGCAGTCACCGCCCGCCCTTGATCTCGACCTCAATTTCCGCGGCGTGGACATGGCGCGCCTTACGCCCTATTCCGGCACCTATGCGGGCTACGCCATCGAGCGTGGCACGCTGAATGCCCAGCTCGGCTACAGCGTGGCGGACAACCGCCTGCAGGGCGACAACCGCATCGTAATCAATCAGCTGCAGCTGGGAAAGCGGGTAGCAAGCGACAGGGCGATGGATCTGCCGCTGCGCCTGGGGATCGCCTTGCTCACAGACCGCAACGGTGTCATCGACCTGGCGGTTCCCGTCAGCGGCGACGTCAACAATCCACAGTTCAGCCTGGCCCAAGTCATTGCACGCGCCTTCGTCAACCTGCTCTCGAAGGCGATCACCGCGCCCTTCAGCCTGCTCGCCAGTCTGGTTGGCAGCAGCGAGGATCTGCAGACCGTGGACTTCGCTGCCGGAAGCAGGGAGCTGGACAGCCACGGCCAATCCAAGCTCCGGGACCTGGCCACCGCCATGCAGCAGCGACCGGGCTTGCGCCTGGTGGTCAGTGGCCGGATCGATCCGGAGACAGACCGGGTGCGCCTGCAGGAACAGC
>JBLRXF010000256.1:0-4748 GCA_047920875.1 Haliea sp.
CGACCTGCCACCCGAGGAAGGCAAGGCCATTCCCACCGTGTGCTCCAGCCTGCCCGAGGCTCTGGCTGCACTGGACGCGGACCGCGCCTTCCTGACCACCGGCGGCGTGTTCACCGACGACATGATCGACGGCTACATCGAACTGAAGCAGGCCGACGTGCAGCGCCTGAACATGACCACTCACCCGGTCGAGTTCGACATGTACTACTCCGTGTAACAGACCCAGGTGCACGTTTTGTGGCCCGCCCTGTGCGGGCCTTTTTTTGCTCCGGCGAAAGTCATCAGCACAGCGCAGCAGGGGTTGCGCGGGTCAGACCGCTGGCCCAGAGCCGCGTAGGTCACTGCCCGGTTTTCTGCTATTGTCTATGCTGCTGAGGCCTTGAAGCGGGCTACCGACATGAAACACTGGCTACTGATACTGTTGTTGCTGCCGTGGGCGACCCAGGCACAAACCATCTACAGGTCGACCGATGCCGAAGGCAACGTGATATTCACGGACAAGCCACTCGCCACTGGCGTGGCCAACGAAGAGGTCAAGTTGCAGCGACTGAACACTGCGCCGGCGCCAGAGCTGCAACCGCCACGTCCAGCGGAGGCGGAGAGGGAGGCAGTGGCAAAGCCTGCCGTCAGCATTGTCGCGCCGACAGACCAGACTGTCATTCCCATGGGCGGAGGTGACTTCGAGGTCCAGGCCAGCGTCACGCCCCCGCTGGCCGCTGGCGAGCGGCTCCAGCTGCACATTGATGGCGCTGCCAGCGGCGCTCCCCAGACCGGGACCAGCTGGTCCTTGCGCAACGTGTTCCGCGGGGGCCACGACCTGAGCGTTCAGCGCCTGGATGCGGACAACAAGGTGATCGCAGAGTCCGATTCTGTTCACGTCCAGGTCATGCGCCCCTTCAACCTTCAGAACCGTAATTGACGGTTCGATAACCGTCCTTCGCGGGCCGGGGCTGGACAGGGGCACGCACCCAGTGCACCATGATGGTGCGCGACGGATCAAACCCTTACCAGATTCCGATCAGTGCAGCTCAGGCTCTCTCCAGATGGCCTGTAGCGGCTAAAAAGCGTGCGCTCACTTACCAGCAAGACCTCTTATTCGTTAATTTGAGATCGCCTTGCGAAGAGCGCCAAATCTGGCTTGGTTCTTGCTTCGCCAAAGGGCATGCCGCCGAACCGCGGTCAATCATGGGGCAGGAATGCTGCAAAAACCCGACATTCTGGATCATATCAGCACCGGCATCGTGGCTCTGGATGCGGAGCTGCGGGTGACGGCCATCAATTCCGCAGCGGAGGTCCTGCTGGAAGCATCGGCCACCCGGGTCCTTGGCGCGCAGGCGCGCCAGCTGGTACTGCAGTCGCGGGAATTCCTGCAAACCCTGGAGCAGGCCCGGGATACCCGTGCGACCCTCGCGCGCCGGGGCCTCAACCTGACAACCCATTCGGGTCAGGATATCCAGATTGACCTCATCGTTACGGCGATGGCGGGAGAGGACGGAGACTATCTGTTGCTGGAGCTGATTCCGGTGGACCGGCTGCAGCGGATCAGCCGGGAAGAAAACATGCTGCACGCCCAGGAAACAACCCGGGCGGTGATTCGCGGCCTTGCCCACGAGATCAAGAATCCCCTGGGCGGGGTCCGCGGCGCAGCGCAGTTACTGGCAAAGGAGTTACCCAGCGAGGAGCTGGTCGAGTACACCCGCATCATTATCCGCGAAGCGGACCGTCTGCGGGACCTGGTGGACCGCCTGCTGGGGCCCAACCACCGACTGGCCATAGAGCAGATCAATATCCACGAAATTCTGGAGCATGTACGCAACCTGATTTCTGCGGAAGTCGACAACAAGGTCAGCATCAGCCGCGACTACGACCCCAGCCTGCCCACCCTGCCCGCCGACCGCTCACAGCTGATTCAGACGGTGCTCAACATCATGCGCAACGCCTTGCAGGCCGCATCGGAACCAGAGACCTGCCACATTCTGCTGCGCACCCGCTCCCAGCGCCAGTTCACCATCGGCGGCCTGCGCCACAGGCTGGTGTGCCGCGTGGACATCATCGACAACGGCCCCGGGATACCCCAAGACCTGCAGCAGGCGATCTTCATGCCCATGGTGACCGGCCGCGCAGACGGCACCGGATTGGGCCTGTCCATCGCGCAATCCATCGTCAACCGCCACGGCGGACTGCTGGAGTGCGCGAGCGAACCCGGAGCCACACGCTTCACCCTCTATTTACCCATGGAACCGAGTCATGCAGAGACACGCTAAAGTCTGGGTTGTCGACGACGACAGCTCCATTCGCTGGGTGCTGGAACGCGCCCTGAGCCAGGCCGGAATCGACAACGAGAGTTTTGCCGACGGCGACCAGATGCTGGAACGCATGGTTTCGGAGCGGCCCGATGTGATCATCAGCGATATTCGCATGCCCGGCATCGATGGTCTCGATCTGCTGTCGCGGATCAATGAAGAATACCCCGAGCTGCCGGTCATCATCACCACCGCTCACTCCGATCTGGACAGCGCTGTGGCTTCTTACCAGCGTGGCGCCTTCGAGTACCTGCCCAAGCCTTTCGATATTGACGAGGTGGTCGCCATCACCGAGCGCGCACTGGCCCAGGCCCGGGAGAAGCGCGGCGAACTGGCGATCCCGGAAACCCTGCCTGAGACCGAGATCATCGGCGAGGCGCCTGCCATGCAGGAAGTCTTCCGGGCTATCGGCAGGCTGGCCCAGAGCAATATCACCGTGCTGATCAACGGCGAATCGGGGACCGGCAAGGAGCTGGTCGCCCGTGCCCTGCACCGGCACAGCCCGCGGGCGCAGCGGCCTTTTATCGCCCTCAACATGGCGGCCATTCCGCGGGACCTGATGGAGTCCGAACTGTTTGGGCACGAAAAGGGCGCTTTCACCGGCGCCAACAGCAAGCGCGAAGGCCGCTTTGAGCAGGCCAACGGCGGCACCCTGTTCCTCGACGAAATTGGCGACATGCCGGCGGAGACTCAGACGCGTCTGCTGCGGGTACTGGCGGACGGCGAGTTCTACCGGGTTGGTGGCCACACGCCGGTCAGGGTTGACGTACGGATCATCGCCGCCACCCATCAGGACCTGGAGGCCCGGGTACAGAATGGGGACTTCCGCGAAGACCTGTTCCACCGCCTGAATGTCATCCGCATCCATATTCCGCGCCTGTCTGAACGCCGCGAAGACATCCCCCGACTGATGAAGTTTTTCTTTCGCAAGGCCGCCGAAGAACTCGGCGGCGAGCCCAAGATCCTGCTGCCAGAGACCGAGCGCTTTCTTGCCACCCTGTCCTGGCCGGGCAACGTGCGTCAGCTGGAAAACACCTGCCGCTGGCTCACAGTCATGGCCTCCGGGCGGGAGATACACCAGCGGGACCTGCCGCCAGAGCTGGGCAAGGTGTCCACACCCGCCGCGACCGGAACAGCCACTGAGTGGAACGAGCTACTGTGCCACTGGGCCCGCAAAGAACTGGTACAGGGCAAGCACCACATCCTGCGACAGGCGGTACCGACGTTTGAACGGGCGATGATCGAGGTGGCCCTTGAGCACACCCAGGGCCGCAAGCGGGATGCGGCGGAACTGTTGGGCTGGGGACGCAACACCCTGACCAGGAAGATGAAAGATCTCGACATGCTGGACTGAGCGCGTCATCAAGCTTTCCCCGGGAGGCGGATAGCCCGATAATCCGCCCATGCTGAATATCGTTCTATACCAGCCGGAAATCCCCCCGAACACCGGCAACATCATCCGCCTGTGCGCCAATACCGGCTGCCAGCTGCACCTTGTCGAGCCGCTGGGGTTCGCCCTTGACGACAAGCGCCTGCGCCGGGCAGGACTGGACTACCGTGAATTCGCCGCCGTGCAGGTGCATCCGGACATGGCGAGCCTGCTGACCACGCTGCCGGAATCCCGGCTTCTCGCCGTCAGCACCCGCGGCCGCACGCCCTATCACGAAGTCGCCTACCGCGCCGACGATGCCATTCTGCTGGGCCCCGAGACCCGCGGCCTGCCGGCGGCGCTGCTCGAATCACTCCCCCCGGAGCAGGTTCTCCGCATCCCCATGCGGGAAAACAGCCGCAGCCTGAACCTCAGTAACGCCGCGGCGATTCTGTGCTACGAGGCACTGCGCCAGTTGGGGTTCCCGTTTCTGAAGTAGCGCGCCGCGCCCGGAGATACTGCCAGAGGCAGCACCTCCGGACGCTCGACTTCGGGCACGCTGAACGTACCACTCTGGCCAGCCTGGGGGTGCTGGCAGGGGTTGCGCGGACCGTTGGCGACATGGATGTCGCCAAAGAGCCCCCATGGACGGGTTCACGGCGTGTCCGCGCAACCCCTGGCAGAACCTCCAGGCGGCGGACCTTGGGCTCCGTGCGTTTCAGAGCCACATCGAGTAGGGTGAGGCGTCACCGCCTCATCCCTCTCACAGAACCGTACATACGGGCCACGTATACGGCTCATGCCATTAGTTTACCCCGAACTCGGGGACAGTGATGCCGGTCTTGACCTTGGTCAAGTCCATCAACCTCAGCTCGTCGTGCAAGTAAGCATTGGGGATTGCCAAGTGAGCCAGCGGTGCCGCCGCATTGCGCCAGCTTTGCATCTTGATGTACTGGAACGGCGGGCGGTAGCCCAGCTGTTTCAGCCGCCGATGCAACCGGCCCGACTTCTTCCACTGCTTGAGCTGGATGCAGCGTAATCTCCGCCTGACCCAGCTCATCACCTGCTTCAGTACC
>JBLRXF010000257.1:0-4710 GCA_047920875.1 Haliea sp.
GGGACCGCGCTCCCGCGGTACCTGCCAGGCACTGTAGGAGCCGGCTCTGCGGGCGATCGCGCGGGGACCGCGCTCCCACAACAGCACATACAAAAAAGGGCGCTTCGGCGCCCTTTTTTGTGCCCGTTTACAGCTGGCTGGCCACTGCCATGCAGGCTAGGGTGGCCACTACGGGAATTACCACGGTGACCACCCCGACGTCCAGATAGGCGTCCCGGTGGGTGAGACCGGTGATGGTCAGCATGGCCACCACGGCGCCGCAGTGGGGCAGGGAGTCGAAGCCGCCCGCAGCCATGGTGGCAATCCTGTGCAGGGTTGCGGGTTCGATCCCCATGGCCAGGTAGCTGTCGGCCATGGTGGACATGAATATCTGCAGGCCACCGGACGCGGAGCCGGTGATCGCCGATATCATGCTGATGGAGGTGAACACTGACAGCAGCGGTGGCAGCCCCGAGTCCAGCATCAGCTGCGCGAACTGCTGGAAGCCCTCGGTGTAAGTCACCACCCCGCCAAAGCCGATCACGGCGGCGGTGTTGATCAGCGGCAGGATGGAATCCTGGGTGCCCTCACCGATGCTCCGCAGGGCCCTGTGCCGGACTTCCCGGAACAGCAGCACGGCTACCAGGGTACCGCCAAACAGCGCCAGACTGGGCCAGATTACCGGCTGGGAGGAGGCGAAGGCGAGCAGCTGGTACCCGGGACCGGTACCCTCCCCGACCAGGCCGGTCAGAACGCGCGGCAGCATAATGGCCCCCAGTACCAGCAGCGGCGGCAGCAGGGCCAGTGCCCAGTGTGGATAGCCGCTCTCCCCCGGGTCGACGGCGATGTGCCGATCCATGGGGCCTGGCTCAAAGCCCTCGCCCCTGGCGATGGCTCGATGGCGCTGGGCCTCCAGATACCACATGCCCAGCCCAAACATGATCAGGCTGCCGAGAAGGCCCAGCCAGCCGCCCGCAAACAGGTCTGTGCCCAGCGCGGCGGAAGAGATGACGTTGTGGATGGAGGGGGTGCCGGGCAGGGCAGTCAGGGTGAAGGTGCCGGATCCCAGGGCCAGGGCCGCACAGAACAGGCGCTTGGGTATGTCCGCCTGCTGCAGTAGTTTTACCCCCAGCGGATACATCGCGAAGATCACCACGAACACCACCACGCCGCCGTAGGTGAGCAGGGCGGTGGCGAGCACTGTGATCCACAGGGTCCGGGATGGTCCCAGACGCCGCACCATCGCCAGGGCAATACTGGAGGCGGCGTGGCTGTCGCCCATCACCCGGCCAAACATGGCGCCGGCGGCGAACAGCAGGAAAAAGCGCCCGGCAAAGCTGAAGGCGCCCAGGGGGCCGAAAGCGAAGTAGTCGCCCAGCCCGCTGGCCACCGGCAGGCCGTTGCTGACGATGACCACGGTGGCGCTCAGCAGCGCGGCGAACACGATATTGATACCGCGCAGTGCCAGCCAGATCAACAGCGCGAGCGCCGCCAGCAGTCCGGCGTAGCCGATGAGGGGGGCAAGCGTCATGCGGATGTTCCTTTTTATCCTTGTCAGGGTGTCAGTATACTGTGCCCTCGCAGCACTGGCATGCCACCCAACCCGACAGGAAAAATACTAATGAATGGTGCAGAGAGCCTGATTGCGACGCTGGTCAATAATGGCGTCAGAGTCTGTTTTACCAACCCCGGCACGTCGGAAATGCATTTTGTCGCGGCCCTGGACGAGGTCGAGGGTATGCGCTGCGTGCTGTGTCTGTTCGAGGGCGTGGTCAGCGGTGCCGCGGATGGCTATGCGCGAATGACCGGCCGGTCGGCAGCAACTCTCCTGCACCTGGGGCCGGGGCTGGGCAACGCTCTGGCCAATATCCACAATGCCGGGAAGGGCCATGTGCCCATGGTCAATATTGTCGGTGATCATGCCACCTATCACTTGCAGTATGACGCCCCACTCACATCCGACATCGCCGGCATTGCCGGGCCGGTGTCGCACTGGGTGCACTCGTCAGCGACTGCTGATGCGATTGCCAGGGATGCCGCGGAGGCGGTCCAGCAGGCCGGAACAGGGCGGATAGCTACCCTGATACTGCCCGCAGATGTGTCCTGGGGCGACAACCCCGGCGGTGCGGAGCCTGCGCTGGCCGTGCCGGGCCCGACTGTGGTTGCCAGCGGGCGCCTGCAGCAGGCGCTGACGATGCTGCAGTCCGGCAAGCGCACGGCGATCATGCTGGGCGGCCGCGAGATCAGCGGCGAGGTCACCCTGCTGGCCAGCCGTCTCGGCGCCGCCACCGGTGCCCGGGTGCTGACCGAGACCTTCCCCACCCGGGTGCGTCGGGGCGCCGGCACCGGCGTGCTGGAGCGGCTGCCCTATCTGGCGGAACTCGCTATCGATAACCTCAAGGATCTGGAGCAGCTTATTTTGCTCGGGGCGGACAGCCCGGTGTCCTTCTTCGCCTACCCCGGTGTGGCCAGTGCCATAGCGCCGGATAGCTGTGTGCAGCTGCAGCTGGCGGGGCCGGATGAGGATATCGAGATGGCGCTGGAAACCCTGCTGGAGTCCCTGGGGGCCGTGGATGCAGTGCCGCAGGTGCATCCCCTGCAGCTGCCCGATCTGCCCACCGGAGCCCTGGACGCCAACGCCGTGGCTCTGGCGCTGGCGCGCTTTATGCCCGAGGACGCCATTATCGTCGATGAGGGCATCACCGCGGGCCTGGCCTGTTTTCCGCTGACCGCTACTGCCCAGCCCCACGACTGGCTCAATCAGACGGGCGGTTCGATTGGCTGGGGGCTGCCAGCGGCGGTTGGCGCGGCGCTGGCCTGCCCGGAGCGCAAGGTGATCTGCCTGGAAGGGGACGGCAGCGCGATGTACACCATCCAGGCCTTGTGGACCATGGCCCGGGAGCATCTGGATATTACCGTGGTGCTGTTCAACAACCGCAAGTACAGCATTCTGGAGCTGGAATTCCTGCGCACCGGCGCTCGCGGCGGCAAGCCCGGGCCCAAGGCCGCGAGCTCTTTGGACATCGGCAGTCCCGACATGGATTTTGCGGCGATGGCCCAGGGCATGGGCGTCAGTGCCAGCCGAGCCGCCACGGCGGAGGAGTTCAACAGCCAGCTGGAGGCGGCGCTGCAGGGGCGGGGGCCGCATCTGATCGACGCGCACATCCCGCCCCTCGCGCTGGGCTGAGTCCTCAGGGCGAGGCGAGCATGCCCCAGTCGGATACCGGGTTCAGCGCCAGCCTGACATTGTCGATCAGGCGGGTCGAGCCCAGGCGGGCCGCGGCGAGGATGGCGATCTCCTCGGTATTCTCATTCACCGCGCGCAGGGTGCGGGCATCGCGAATGGCAAAGTAGTCCGGCTCGAACCCGGCCTGCAGCAGCTGCATGCGGGCGTGTGACTCCAGCTGCAGGAAGTTGTCGAAGCCGCAGGCAATGGCGTCGCGGCAGCCGATCAGGGTTTCATGGATCAGCGGCGCCAGCTGGCGCTGTTCCGGCGACAGGAACCCGTTGCGTGAGCTCTTCGCCAGGCCGTCAGTGTCCCGGGCCGTTGCGACGCCCTCAATATGGATGGGCATGCACAGGTCTTGCACCATCTTGCGGATGATGGACAGCTGCTGGAAATCCTTCTCCCCAAACACCGCGATATCCGGCTGGACAATATTGAACAGTTTGCTGACCACGGTGGTGACGCCAGTGAAGTGGCCGGGGCGACTGCTGCCACACAGGGTCTCTGACAGGTCGGGGACCTGGACCTGGGTTTGCAGTGCCATGCCCTCGGGATACATTTCATGCGCATCGGGGACGAACAGGTAGGGTACGCCCTCGCTGAACAGCTTCTCCTTGTCCGCGGCGAGGGTGCGGGGATAGGCCTCGAGGTCTTCATTGGGGCCGAACTGCAGGGGATTGACGAAGATGCTGACGACAACGATGTCAGCTAGCTGCCTGGCCCTGCGCACGAGCTGCAGATGTCCTTCATGAAGATTGCCCATCGTTGGCACGAAGGCAATATGCTGGCCCTGCTGGCGGCAGGCCCGCAGAGCTGACTGCAACGGCGCAATGTTGTTGTACGTCCGCATATCTACATGACCCCCGGAACACGGTAAGGGTGACGCAAGACCGGAACAATCTGGTCGTCTGGCGCCGCGCACCAATGTGGGTACGCGAGCGGATCGGCAGTATGCCCCAAGGGAATGCCCCGGGCAATGGCTTTGAAGACCCTAGGAGGCCGTCGGACTGACAGCGCGTGATTTATGTAATACGGCCAAGATCTTGGGGGCTGCACCGCTCTTTCCCAGAATTGTTGTCACTGAACCCCCTTTTTCTCGAGATAAAGCTACCAGGCGGGCCGTTCAGGCCCGCAATACATTGAGTTTCTTCAAATTGAAGGCCATGCACACCAGATTCCATTCTCCACCGGCCGCCTCCATACCTCGTAACAGGAATTGCCGGAAGCCCTGCACCTGCTTGATCACCCCGAACGTCGGCTCGATGGTGCTCTTGCGTCTGGCATAAAGGGCCTTGCCAGTGACCGTGCGCATATTGCGCCGCATATCCTCCACAGGATCACCGGTGGGCTCAAACTCATCCGGGGCCGCGACCAGGCGTTCAGCCAGCGGCGGGTTGTGCGACTCCCGACCACAGGCAATGACCGGGGTGATGCCTGCAACGGCAACCGCTTTGACATTAGCCGCACTGAAGTAGCCCGTATCGGCCAACAGCCCCGTCGGCGTG
>JBLRXF010000258.1:0-4681 GCA_047920875.1 Haliea sp.
CGCCGGCGGTCGATTCGGGTGAACAGGCAGTCCTTGGGATCGAACTCGAAATCCAGCCAGGAACCGCGGTAAGGGATCACGCGGGCATTGAACAGCAACTTGCCTGAGCTGTGGGTCTTGCCCTTGTCGTGATCAAAAAACACGCCCGGTGAGCGGTGCAGCTGGGACACGATGACGCGCTCGGTACCGTTGACAACGAAGGTACCGTTATCGGTCATCAGGGGGATTTCCCCCATGTAGACTTCCTGCTCCTTGATATCCTTGATCGTCTTGTTGGCGGAGTCCTTGTCGTAGATGATCAACCGCACCTTGACTCGCAGGGCGCAGGAATAGGTGATACCGCGCAGCTGGCACTCGTTAACGTCAAAAACCGGTACGCCGAGTTTGTAGTCGACGTACTCCAGCGCAGCATTGCCGCTGTAGCTGACAATCGGGAACACGGATTTGAAGGCTGCGTGCAGACCGTAGTCGCCGCGCTCTTCCAGAGGCACTCCCTGCTGGGTAAACTTGCGGTATGAATCCAGTTGAATCGCAAGCAGGTACGGCACGTCCATCATGTTGGACAGCGTGCCAAAATCCTTGCGAATACGTTTCTTCTCAGTGTACGAGTATGCCATCTGTACTCCCCAGCATGTTTAGCTTCCCGCCGCCGTGACGGCGGCAAGCGAGGCCTTGTCGGGCTGCCAGCACATCGTACCGCAGCCCTGAAATTGTGTGCTCTTCAAGCGGGAAAAGGCCGGCGGGCAAAAGCGCCCACCAGCCTTGTCCTGGTCCAGCCAAAGCCAGACATGAAACGTGCGCTTACTTGACCTCTACGGTCGCGCCAGCTTCTTCCAGCTTCTTCTTCAGTTCGTCGGCATCGGCCTTGGAGATGCCTTCCTTCACCGGGGAGGGAGCGCCGTCTACCACTGCCTTGGCTTCTTTGAGGCCAAGACCGGTAACTTCGCGCACAACCTTGATCACGTTGACTTTCTTCTCGCCAGCGGCGGTCAGGATCACGTCGAACTCGGTTTGCTCCTCGGCAGCAGCGCCGGCGTCGCCAGCAGCAGCGACAGGCGCGACAGCAACGGCTGCAGCGGCTGTTACGCCGAACTTTTCTTCCATTGCGCTGATGAGCTCAACGATATCCATTACGCTCATTTCAGCGATTGCATTCAGAATGTCATCTTTGGACAGAGCCATGACTCATATCTCCTGGTTAGCTGATAAATTAAACAGCGGGGGCTTACGCCGCCGCCTCTTTCTGATCGCGTACTGCTGCCAGTGTGCGAACCAATTTTCCAGGTACTTCGTTCATTGTCTGTACCAGCTTGGTTACCGGCGCCTTCATCACACTCATCAACATTGAGAGAGCCTGATCACGCGTCGGCATCTTGGCCAGTACATCCAGTTGATCCGCACCCAGCATCTGGCCGCTCACCGCCAGTGCCTTCACCTCGAAGTGTTTATTCTCCTTGGCAAAATCCTTAAAGATTCGGGCCGCTGCGCCCGGGTCTTCCATAGAAAACCCGAACAGGGACGGACCTACCAATGCGTCGGAGACGCACTCGTAATCCGTTCCCGCCAGCGCGCGCTTTGCCAGTGTGTTCCGCACTACACGGAGGGTCACTGCATTGTCGCGCGCACTCTGGCGCAAAGCCGTCATCCCGCTCACGGTCACGCCACGTGCATCGGCGATGACCAGAGACAGGGCACTGGTGGCAGTCTCGTTAACTTCAGCAACGATCGCTTTCTTGTCTTCGAGTCCAATTGCCACTGGTATTACTCCTGGATTTACAGTTCCGGTGCAGCCAAATCTATGGCCGCACCACCTTGCGTGGTGAACAATTCACCATCTGCGTAGGCTGGGCAGCCCTCGCGGGCTGCTCGATTAAGCCGGCGCCGTCGCAATGACGGCGGTGGCACCTACGGTCTTTGATGGCCTTCAGTTCTCAGCTAATCAGGCGCCATGCCCAAGACTGCTCCAAAGACCTCAAAGTGGCCAGTAACCCCGAATTCGGTGCTACTGCCCAGGACTCTCATCCCTGAGAGCCCCTTGCGGAAACGCCCCTTGCGGGGCGGCTCCGGTCAGACGTCTATCGACGCCTGGTCAACCGTGACACCCGGGCCCATGGTGGTGGACAGAGTGATCTTCTTCATGTACACGCCTTTCGCCGCAGCAGGCTTGGCCTTGCGCAGATCAGACAGCAGGGCCTCAAGATTTCCCTTGATGGCCGCAGGTTCGAAATCGATCTTGCCGATGCCACCGTGGATAATGCCGTTCTTGTCGGTACGGAAGCGGACCTGGCCAGCCTTCGCATTCTTCACCGCTGTGAGCACGTCGGGGGTGACGGTGCCGGTCTTCGGGTTCGGCATCAGGCCACGCGGACCCAGCACCTGGCCCAGCTGACCGACAACGCGCATGGCATCCGGGGAAGCCACAACCACGTCGAAATCCAGCATCCCGCCCTTGATTTGCTCGGCCAGGTCTTCCATGCCGACAAAGTCAGCGCCGGCAGCTCTTGCCTGCTCAGCGGCATCGCCCTGGGTGAACACTGCCACACGAACCACGCTGCCCGTGCCGTGGGGCAGGGTCGTCGCGCCGCGAACGGCCTGGTCGGATTTGCGCGCGTCGACGCCCAGATTGACCGACACCTCTACCGTCTCGTTAAATTTGGCAGTAGCAAACTCTTTCAGCAGGGCGACCGCTTCATCAAAAGAGTAGGTCTTGCCGGGCTGGAGCTTTTCCTTGAAGGCGCGTACGCGCTTGGAGAGCTTGGCCATTAGATCACCCCCTCAACGTCGATACCGGCAGAGCGAGCGCTGCCTGCAATAGTACGAACTGCTGCATCCATGTCGGCAGCCGTCAGATCAGGCCACTTCTGAGTAGCGATCTCTTCCAGCTGGGCGCGGCTGACCTTGGCGACCTTCACCGTGTTCGGCGTGGCGGAGCCAGAGGTGATTCCCGCGATCTTGCGCAGCAGTACAGCCGCTGGCGGCGTTTTCTTGATGAAGGTGAAAGAGCGGTCACCGTATACGGTGATTACCACAGGAATCGGCAGACCGGGCTCAAGATTCTGGGTCTCGGCGTTGAACGCCTTGCAGAATTCCATGATATTCACACCGTGCTGACCCAACGCCGGACCGACTGGCGGGCTGGGGTTGGCCTGTCCGGCTTTCACCTGCAGCTTGATATAAGCTGAGACTTTCTTTGCCATGAGTTATTTACTCCCGGGTTCTAGCGCCTTCGACTTCCAGCCCTTGCGGGCCAGGGGCATCAGGCTCCCCACTGTGACGGCCGCAGCCATCCGTTAATGTCAGCGGCGGGACCAGCCCGCCACCGTGCTCCAGGTCAGGCTTTTTCGACCTGACTGAATTCAAGCTCCACCGGCGTGGAACGTCCGAAAATCAATACCGCCACGTTGAGGCGGCTCTTCTCGTAATTGACCTCTTCCACAACCCCATTGAAGTCGTTGAAGGGTCCATCGACGACCCGCACCATTTCGCCGGGTTCGAACATTGTCTTGGGCCTTGGCGCTTCGGTGCCGGCCTCGACACGCTGCAGAATGGTCGCTGCTTCCGCCTCGGTAATCGGCGCCGGCGCGTCCGCCTTGCCGCCAATGAAACCCATTACCCGAGGGGTCTCCTTGACCAGGTGCCAGGTCGCGTCGTCCAGCTCCATCTGCACCAGCACGTAGCCGGGGAAGAACTTGCGCTCGCTGCGGCGCTTCTGACCGGCGCGCATCTCGACCACTTCCTCGGTCGGCACCAACACCTCACCGAACCGGTCCTGCATGTTGTGCAGTTCGATACGCTCCTTCAGGGCTGCCGCGACTTTCTTCTCGAACCCGGAAAAGGCATGAACCACATACCAACGCATTGCCATCGGCTATCCTTTCAACTGTTGACTAACCAATAACCAGTGACACCAGCCAGCCCAGGAGCGAATCCAGAGCCCACAGCATCAGCGCTACCAGTATTACGAAAACCACAACAATCAGCGTGGTCTGGACCGTCTCCTGCCGTGTCGGCCAGACGACTTTGCGAATTTCGGTGCGGGAGGCTTTGACCAGCGCCCAGAATGCCATGCCCTTGGCAGTCTGCAGGGCGATCAGGGCGGCGACAATTGCAATCGCAACAATACCCAGCACCCGATACAACAGCGACTCGGCCGAGAAATAGCTGTTGCCGACAATGCCGACCGCCAGCAGGGCGATAACCACAGCCCATTTCAGGGAATCGAGCCGTCCGGCGTTCGTTTCCACACTCATTACCACTATCCTTTAGGTCAGGCCGCGCGCCTCGCGCGCAACCCCCTGCCGATGAAGTGGCAGGCCAGGAGGGACTCGAACCCCCAACCTGCGGTTTTGGAGACCGCTGCTCTGCCAATTGAGCTACTGGCCTATATCCTCTTCTGAGACAACGAAGCCGAACTGCCCGCAAGCGGTTCGGCTCGAGTGGGTTAGAGGGGGTCAGGCAGCCCCGACCCCGATCTACCCGGGTCTTACTCGATGATCTTGGCGACGACGCCGGCGCCCACGGTGCGGCCACCTTCGCGGATCGCAAAGCGCAGCTCTTTATCCATGGCAATCGGGGTGATCAGATCTACCGTCATGGCAATGTTGTCACCAGGCATGACCATCTCGATACCTTCGGGCAGCTCGACAATCCCGGTCACGTCGGTGGTACGGAAATAGAACTG
>JBLRXF010000259.1:0-4657 GCA_047920875.1 Haliea sp.
CCCGAAGGGGTTCATGCAGGAAGCGATATCAGAAAACGTCTATGCGGGCTATGCGATGACGCGTCGCGCCTCGTTCCAATATGGCCAACTGGTACCACCCGGCATATATGGCCGCGTCGACTCCGCGATCGGCAAGGGCCTTCCGGTGGGAACACCCGGACTGATCCCGCCCACCGTTATTGTGGAAGAAGCCTTCGAGGAGCACATCATAGATGGGGTCAAGGTGGTGTTCCAGAATACCCCCGGCACCGAGGCTCCAGCGGAAATGAACGCCTGGTTTCCGGACAGCAAGGTCTTTTGGGCAGCGGAAAACATCACCGCTACCATTCACAATATCTACACATTGCGCGGCGCCCTCGTTCGAGACGCTCTTGCCTGGTCAAAACACATCAACGTGGCACTTTACGAGTTCGGCCAGCAGGCAGAGGTCATGATTGCCTCTCACAATTGGCCGCGCTGGGGAAATGCACGGATTCAAGACGTCATGCGCACCCAAAGAGACACCTATGCGAACCTCAACAACCAGGTACTGCACCTGGCAAATCAAGGTGTGACCATCAATGAAATACACAATGAGTATCGCGTGCCAGCCGCACTTGGCAAGCAATGGAGCGCCCGCCAATATCACGGATCGGAATTCCACAATACCCGCGGTGTAATCAGTCGCTATCTGGGCTTCTGGGACGGCAATCCCGCGACGCTGGTACCGCTCTCTCCCTCCGAGTCAGCGCCCCTGTACGTTGAAATGATGGGCGGCAGTGACATTATCATGGCGAAAGCCCAGGAGCTCGCTCAGGACGGGCAGTATCGCCATGCAACCGAGCTGTTGAACAAACTGGTTTATGCTGAGCCCAAAAACCAGTCCGCCAAAGACAGCCTGGCCAGGGTTTATGAACAGTTGGGCTATCAGTATGAAAGTTCAACCTTGAGACACGTATTCCTCTCCGCAGCGCAGGAATTGAGAACCGGCATGCAAGCCTATCAAAGCCCTCAAGTCGCGAGTCCGTCACTTGCACGGGCAATGACAACCGAGCAATGGTGGGATGCAGTTGCAATACGGGTGGACAGTGCTGCAGCCGAGGGGCTGAATTTCGTCATGAACTTCAGCACACCGGATACCGGAGAGACATTCGTCATTGAGATGGGCAACGGCACCTTGTCCAGCCTGGCGAACTACGTCTCTGAGCGGGCGGATGTCAGCATCGCCATGAATCGCAGTGACCTGGAAACGGTCATTATGGGACAGAACAGCTTGCGCTCCCTGCTGGAAAAGGGAATCGGCACCATCTCAGGGGACGGAACGCTGTTGGCCTCGCTGGAAGCCGTGCTCGTCGAGTTTGATCCACTGTTCGAAATGATTCCGGGGACTGCGCAGTAAGCAGGCAGGACGTCCACTGCTGAGAGGTGAGCGGCAGCGGTGGAGCGTCCAGCCACCCCAGAGAGTGCTGGGACGACAACGTGCGGCGCCTCATCCTCCCGGATCGGGACCGCAGCTGCCGATATCTTCATTCCAGAGCTCTGGCCTGGACTCAATGAAATCCTGCATCAGCGCGATGCAGTCGGTGTCGTTCAAGACTTCAGCAGCCACACCGCGCTGGCGCAGGTAGACCTCCGGACCGTGAAAGTTGACGTTTTCGCCAATCACCACCTGTGGGATCCCGTATAACAGAACCGCACCGCTGCACATATCACAGGGTGAGAGTGTCGAGTAGAGTACCGCCCGGCGATACTGCGCCGGACTCAGGCGACCCGCATTCTGCAGGCAGTCCATCTCGGCGTGCAGTACCGGGCTGCCACTCTGAACACGACGGTTGCGGCCGCGACCGACAATTCTGCCCTCTATTACCAGCACTGAACCTATGGGGATGCCGCCCTCGGCCAGTCCCTGCCTGGCCTCACGCAGAGCCTCGGCCATGAAAGTCCGGTGATCTGTGTTCGTCATTGCGACCTGTTTCCCTTCATTTGATTTCAGTCAAGGCGGTGCGTCAACCCTGCGTCGTAGATTAGACTGGGAATCATAATGCGACAAACAACAATAAGGAGCGATGGAATGGCACCGGCAAAAGCAACCAGTGCAACTCACGTGGATGTATTGATCATCGGCGCGGGAATTTCGGGCATAGGTTCGGCCTATCATCTGCAGGAACAGTGCCCACACAAGAGTTACCTGATCCTTGAGATGAAGGATACCTTTGGCGGCACCTGGGAAACACACAAATACCCCGGGGTGCGCTCAGACTCCGATCTCTACACCTTCGGTTATCGTTTCAAGCCCTGGATCGGAACACCGATTGCATCGGCGGAGTCGATTCTGCAGTACATGGGCGAGGTTATTGAAGAGAACGACATCGCCTCCCATATCCGCTACGGCCATCGTATCGATCGCTGCAACTGGTCCAGCGAAGACAATCTCTGGACCGTAGAGGCCACCCGACTGGCGGACGCTGCGACAGCCACCTTCACCTGTAATTTCCTCTGGGCCTGCCAGGGCTACTACGACCACGAGCGACCGTACGTGCCAGACTGGCGAGGCATGGACCAGTACCAGGGGCAGTTCATCCATGCCCAGCTATGGGATCCCGCGATGGATTACGTCGGCAAGCGGATACTGGTAATCGGCTCTGGCGCAACCGCCGCCACCGTCATCCCTGCCCTCGCAGATAAAGCCGCACACGTCACCATGCTGCAGCGCTCACCGACCTATTTCTTCTGCGGCGAGAACAAGAATGAACTGGCAGACCGTTTGCGGGAAGTCGGCATTGATGAACCGACCATACACAGGGTGGTTCGTGCACAGGTCATGCACGACCAGAATGTTATGACCGAGCGCTGCCAGACCGAGCCGGATGTCGTATTCGAAGAACTGAAGGAACTGATCCGCCAATACGCAGGAGAAGATTTCCAGTTTGAGCCGCATTTCACTCCCAGTTACCGGGTGTGGCAGCAGCGCGTGGCGTTCTGCCCCGAAGGTGACATCTTCAAGGCGGCGGTATCCGGCAAGGTCAGCGTGGTCACGGATACTCTGGAGACATTTACCGAAAAGGGCGTGCGCACCAGTTCCGGAGAAGAAATCGAGGCAGATATCATTGTTGCAGCGACTGGCTTCCGCTTGTCTGTCATGGGCGACATACCTTTCAGCGTGGATAGCAAGCCGGTGAACTGGCATGACACGGTCACCTATCGGGGCATGATGTTCACCGGGGTGCCCAACCTGCTCTGGGTCTTTGGTTACTTCCGCGCCAGCTGGACCCTGCGCGTGGACATGCTGGGGGACTTCGTCTGCAAACTGCTGCAACACATGGATGCCTTAGGCGCAAAGCGCGTGGAGGTGATGCTGCGCGAGGAGGACAGGGACATGGAACTGCAGCCCTGGATAGAGGAGGACAACTTCAACCCCAACTACCTTATGCGCGATCTCGACAAACTGCCGCGGCGCGGCTCTAAAGCGGAGTGGCGTCACAATCAGGACTACTGGGCGGAAAAAGAGCAGATACCGGCGATTGATCTCGAGAGTAGCGAGTTCATCTATGACAGCAAATGACGAGGAGCGTCCTGCACGTCCTGCAGCCTGTCACCAGGAGCTGCTGGAAAGGTGAGCTGGATTATGCCGCGCTGGCGACTACACTTTCAGGACGCTTACCCGCAGGAAGGAGGTCGAGAATGAACAATCCAGATGCAACAGTTGAAGCCCGCCGACGTTTTATTGCTCTCGTGGGCGGCGGTGCGCTACTGACACCCTTCCTCGGACTGGCAGGCTGCGGTGGTAAAGAAGAGGCGCCTGTCCAGGCGGCACCGGCGAGTAGCAGCAGCTCGTCGGCGGAGCCACAAACCACAGCTACGCGACCCGAATCGCCGCAAGCGAGTGCTAACGGGGCCATACCAAGGCTCAGTGAAGACGATCCCCAAGCCAGAAGTCTTGCCTATGTTCACAACGCCGACGATGTCATAGCGAGCGAACAAGCGCGTTATGAACAGGGCCAGGCATGCAGCAACTGTCAGCTGTACCAGGGCACGGCAAACGATGAGTGGGCGGGATGTCCGCTGTTCGCAGGCAAGCTGGCGAAGGGAACCGGCTGGTGCACAGCCTACGCTTCACGGTCGGGCTGATGTGAATGGTCGGTGTGAGAGGATTCGAACCTCCGACCCCTTCGTCCCGAACGAAGTGCGCTACCAGGCTGCGCTACACACCGAAAATTGCAGGTGGGCAAATATACCAGAGCGACGCCTGCGAACCAAGAGGGCGGTAGACGGGTAACCGTCTCCGCGCTATCGCCCGCGGACAGGGTGAATGGCCGCACAGCGGCCAGAGAGTGTGGCCTGGGCCAGCGGGCCCCTACAAACCGCTATCGCCCGCGGAGCGGGCTCCTACAAGCCTGGTGTAGGAGCCCGCTCTGCGGGCGAATGTTCTGGTGGCTAAATTCTAGTAGATACCTGCCCGATCCGCGATGACCTGGCTTAACAGGCTGAAAGCGGTGACCGAGACGATCAGCAATACAATCAGGCGCATTGGCTTGAAGGGCTTGCGCTCGACAGCATTGATTCCGGTAGAAATAAACGCATCCACCTTTGCCTGATCTTCGGGGTAGAGGCGGGGCTGATTATCCACCTGGTTCTGATGCATATTGTGTTCCGACATGGCGTCCTCCCGGAAGCGAGG
>JBLRXF010000260.1:0-4650 GCA_047920875.1 Haliea sp.
GCCTCCTCGAGGAAGCCCTTCACCGCCTCGCCCCTGACTGCGCCGGCGTCATAGCGGCCGCGTACCGTGCACTCTTTGGCGTTCTCGGCAGTGATCGGCTCCAGGCAGCGCAGGACCTTCACTTTCTCGTCGCGGATGTCAGTGGGATTGAGGCTGGTGGGCGGCTCCATCGCCACCAGGGACAGCACCTGTAGCAGATGGTTCTGCACCATGTCGCGCAGGGCGCCGGTCTTGGCGTAGTAGCCGCCGCGGCCTTCCACGCCGATCTCCTCGGCCACGGTAATCTGCACATTGTCGACAAAGGTGTTGTTCCAGACCGGGTGCAGCAGCGGGTTGCCGAAGCGCACCGCCATCACGTTCTGCACGGTTTCCTTGCCCAGGTAGTGGTCGATGCGGAAGGTGTTTTCTTCACTGAACACGGTGGCGACCTGCAGATTGATTGCGTGGCAGGAGGCGAGGTCGTGCCCCAGCGGCTTCTCCAGAACCACGCGGCTGCGTGCATCCACCGCGCCGGCCTGCTGCAGATGGCTGCAGATGTTGCCGTAGAGGGCGGGCAGGGTGGCGAGGTAGAACAGCCGGATGGGCGCGCTGTCTGTGCTCAACAGCCGGGTCAGGTTCTCGTAGTCGCCGCCGTCGCTGGCATCGACCCTGACGTAGTGCAGGTGCTGGCAGTAGCCCTCCCAGACTGCCGTATCCCAGTCCTTCGCCGGCACAAAGGTCTGCAGATTGGCGTGGGCCTCGCTGCGGAAGGTTTCCGAGTCCATGTCGCGCCGTCCGGTGGCAATGATGCGCTGCAGGCGCTCGGCCAGACCGTGGCGATGGAGTTGGTACAGGGCCGGCAGCAGCTTGCGGGTGGAGAGATCCCCGGTGCCACCGAAGATTACCAGGTCGACCTTGTCATTCATCGCGGCCAGTCCTCAGGAAGACGTTACAGCATGCGTAACCAGCCCGCTGTCAGCGTCAGAAAATGAGCGAAATCGGCCGTTGGCCCCTGGGAGCAGGCGAAGCCGTGTTCCGCGTTGCTGTAGTGCTCACTGGTGACGGTGACCCCCGCAGCGCGCAGCCGTTCCGCGAACTGTACACCTTCGTCCCGCAGCGGGTCGCGCTCGGCAGTGACCACCAGGGTGGGCGGCAGCGCCGCCAAATCCGCGCTTTGGATAGGCAGGGCACCCGCCGCCGCTGCGGTAGCCACGCCCTGACCGGCGAGCCAGGTGTCCCAGAACCAGCGCATCAGTGCACTGGTCAGGGCCTGTCCCTGCGCGCGCTCGGTGTAGGAGGAGTAGGGTGCACTGTAGTGGTCCACAACCGGGTAGATCAGCAGGGTACCGCGGAGCCTGTCGCGCAACTCCGGGTCCAGGGCCAGCGCTGTGCAAACAGCCAGGTGGCCGCCGGCACTATCCCCTGCCAGCACCATACCACCATTGTTGGGCCCAGCGCTCTGCAGATTCTGCGCCAGCCACTGAGCAGCCTCCCGACAGTCGTCAAGGGCAGCGGGGCAGGGGTGCTCCGGTGCCAGCCGGTAATTTACCGCGACCACCGTGCAGCCGCTCCTCTCGCGCAGTTGCTGGCAAAAGGGGTGGTGCGTAGCCAGGTCGCCAAGGACCCAGCCCCCTCCATGGAAATAGATCACGACAGGCAAATCCTGCCCCGCGCCGCTACTGTAAACCCGAGCCTCCAGTTGGCGGTCCGCAAGAGGCAGCTGCAGCGTGCTGAAGGGCGCATCGGTGAACTGTCCGCGCCAGGCGCGGGCGCCGCTCCAGCGATAGTAGCGCCGCAGCAGCCAGACTTTCAGGAATTGCAGCATCGCAATCAGGTTCCTTCTAGTCGAAGGCGACGGATTCCGGCAGCTGCCGGTACCAGCGCACACCGTGGTCATCGATGTCAAAGTCGATCTGGCGGCGGCGCTGCAGGCAATTGAGATGGGCAATGGTCTCGCCCGTGGCCAGGCTCAGGTGGTGGCCGGTGATCTCCCGCTTGAACAGGGCAGGGAAACAGTCCACCACCCGTTTTGGTTCCGCCAGATGCTCGTAGAGCTGGTTCAGCTCCCGCTTGTGGGTCTCGATCAGCTGGGTCAGGCGCACGTGCAGGCCGCGGAAAGGGGCCTCGTGGGCGGGCAATACCAGCAGGTCGTCCGGCAGCAATTCGCGGATGCGGGCGCAGGACTGCAGCCACTCCTGCAGCGGGTCGCTCTCCGGCTCGGTGGGGAACACGCTGACATTGGGGGTAATGCGCGGCAGCACCTGATCGCCGGAGATCAGGATCTTCAGGGCCGGGCAATACAGGCAGGCGTGTTCTGGCGAGTGGCCGCTGCCAACAATGATTTGCCAGTAGCGGCCGCCGATGGTCAGAGTCTCGCGATCCTTGAGGCGGCGAAAGCTGTCCGGCAGGCGGTACACCGCACGACCAAAGCCGCCGAAGGCCTGGCGATAGTTCTCGATCTGCTCCTCGCTGTAACCCGCTGCCTGGTAAAAGCGGATCGCCACCTCCGGCGCGGGCTTGCCGGTGTCGCTGACCAGGGAGCGGCACATGAGGAATTCGTCCCGGGTCATCAGCAGCTGGCAGTCGAAGCGCTCGGTCAGCCAGCCCGCCAGGCCGACGTGGTCCGGGTGCATGTGAGTACAGATTACCCGGGTGACCGGCTGGCCGCTGAGGAAGCCGCTGAACAGCTGCTCCCAGATTTCCCGGGAGCGGGGCAGGTCCAGGCAGGTATCCACCACGGCCCAGCCCTCGCCATCTTCGAGCAGCCAGATGTTGATGTGGTCCAGCCCCATGGGCATCGGGAAACGGACCCAGTAGATGCCATCGGCAATGCGCTGTGGCTCTCCGGGCGGCGGGTTGACCGCGCGGGACCAGGGATAATTCAGGCCGGCATAGAGTTCCGGGGTTTCAGCGAGCATGGAGAGTTCCGGGCGCAATAACAGAGCAGACTATGTTCGGCCCTGGGGGAGGGAAAGTCCAGCCTCTACCCGAGGCGATCATGCAGGGGCTACTGTGAGCCTGCGTTTAGAGGCGCTGAAAAGTACAGGTACTGCTTGGGAAGTCCATTGCCTGATCCCGGAGTGCTGACTATTCTTCAATAGCGTGTGCTTCGCACCTGCTTTGTCGGAGGGATACAAACGTGACAAGAATAATGCTCCTGACCGGTTTGCTGGGCCTGTTGCTGGCACTGCCCCAGGGCTATGCGCCCGCTTTTGCCCAGGATGACAAGGAGCTGCGTGCCCAGCGCAGTGAGGCCCACAAGGCACGCAGTGAGGAGCGCAAGCAGCGCAACCAGGATCTGTCCGATGCCACCCGGGAGCTGCGCGACTATGCTCGTGAACTGGAGGCGGCCTACAGGCCCGAGGCGCAGGAGCTGGATACGGCGTTCCGGCTGGATGAAGTCAGGCTGCGGGCCGAGGGCGCTGAGCGCGTCGCCAGGGCCGAGACCGGGTTCCAGAAGGACTACACTGCGGCATTGCTGGGCCAGGGAGGAGAACTGGATGCACAGCGACTGCAGGCCATGGAAACCAATGCCAGGGCCTACGGTGAGCGCCTGTTCGCTCTCAAGCGCCAGGCCGCGGAAGAGGTTCACCGTGCCCGCATGCAGGCCGAGGCGGACAAGGATCGCCTGCGCGACTCCCTGGATCAGAAGGTCCTCGCCCGCGCTGCCGAGCTGGGCCTGACTCGCGACTACGCGCCTATCGTGGCCCGGCCCATCGGCGGCGAATTGACCCGGCAGGAAGAGCAGTGGAACCAGCGCGAGGAAAAAGAGGTGGCGAATATCGCCGAGCGCAACGCCCGGCAGCTCGCCGCCTATCGCAACGGCCAGCGCCTGCGGGAATGGGAGCGCGCCAATGTGGAGGAGGATTTCCGCCTGCAGTGGGAAGAGGCCGCGGAGCGTCAGGCGCTGACTGCCCAGCACAGCGTCTACGGCATGCTGCTGCAGCCCGCACAGGGTGAAGCGGCGGGACAGGCCTTTATGGAGCGGGCCGCGGAACTGGCCGAGCAGGAGCGCCTGATCCAGATCCGGTATCAGCAGATCAAGCAGGAAAACGCCATCAAGCGGCGGGAAGAGAAAAAGCGGATTCTGGACGCATAGCGCAGGCGGCGGGGATCTGAGGGCACTTCCGTTGCCGCGCAGTTGGCTGAACGATATACTGACGCATAGCAAACGTAATGCAGAGGCAAGTCTCGTGAAGTCAGCGACCATTCCACCCCTGAGAGTTACCCCCAGCCTTCGACATGAAGCTGAAAGCGTGTTGAAAGAAGGGGAAACCCTGAGTGGCTTTGTCGAAGAGTCCCTGCGCAAGCATATCGAACGGCGCAAGTTCCAGCAGGAGTTCATTGCCCGGGGTCTAGCTGCGCGTGACCGAGCCAGAGCCACAGGACGCTACGTTGTAAAGGATGAACTGATGGATTCCCTTCGCGCCGTACGTGAAGAGGCGCCCAAAGGTCGGTGAGTTTCTCGGTTCGATTTACCGAAGAGGCTGCAGAGGACCTGGTTCGCCTGTACACTTTCGCCGCCGAAAATGACCCGGCGGCGGCGGACAGGGCGCTTGAAATGATTGGCAAGACATGGGAAATGCTGGAGGAATTCCCGTTCTCCTGTCGCAAAGCCGAAGGTACTGATCCGTTTCTCCGTGAGGTTATCATTCCTTTTGGCGCCTCTGG
>JBLRXF010000261.1:0-4645 GCA_047920875.1 Haliea sp.
CCACAGGCTCAGCACGGCATCGAAGGGAAACCGAACCTCGCCCGCGGGCGCATGCGCCTGGGTATAATCAACGCTGACGCGGGAAAGGTCGCCTTCCTCTGCCAACTGCTTACCCCAGCTTTTCACGGCCTCATGGAAGTCCGCAGCGTCACCCGACTGAATCAGCATCAGCACTTGTCGCCGTGTGCCCGCCGTCGCGACATCCCGCGCGCTGCCCGCGAGCAGCAGTTCCCGGGCGCTCGCGGGGCGTATCAGGCGCTGGTCCATGAATTGGCGCTCATCGGCGTCAAGAATCTCGCGAACGCGACCGCTATGCACTGCGCCCACATCTACCCCATCCTCTAAAAAGAATTCTGTGAGGACATCAAAGTCCACTTCGCCCGCAGATGACAGCACATGGTTGCGCACATATTTGCTGAAGGGGAAGTAGCGGCTGCCCAGGCGGGAATGACTATTCTCGTAGTAGTCACGAAAAGCATCGCGGGTTGAGCCAGGGCGACGGGAGAGCAGGCAGACAGATTTCATCGAGGCTCCTTATGCTGCCGAGAACGTGTCGGCGAAGGTGTCGCGCAGGTTGCGCTTCAGGATCTTGCCGGAGGGGTTGCGTGGCAGGTTGTCCACCACCAGTACCGCCTTGGGTACCTTGAAGCCGCCCAGCTGGGCCGCGCAGTGTTGCACCACAGTGTCGGGGTCCACCTGACAGCTGTCCCTGGCAACCACCACAGCCGTGACCGCTTCCACCCAGCGTGGATGGGGCAGGCCGATCACTGCCACCTCGGACACTTCCGGTAACTGATAGATGATTTCCTCCACCTCGCGGCTGGAGACGTTCTCACCGCCGGTCTTGATCATGTCTTTCTTGCGATCGACGATGGTCAGGTAGCCCTCATCATCCATCACGCCCAGGTCACCGCTGTGGAACCAACCCCCCTCGAAGGCGGCTGCGGTGCGCTCCGGGTCGCGGAAGTATTCGGTGAGCAGCTGCGGCGACCGGTGCACCACTTCGCCAATCTCGCCCACGGCGACGTCGCGGCCCTCGTCGTCGACCACCCGGGTCTCTGTGTAGAGTGCCGGTTTGCCGGCGGATCCGGCCTTGCGCAGCTGATCGGCGGGCTTGAGGATGGTGGCCATGGGCGCCATCTCGGTCTGCCCATAAAGGTTCCAGAGGCGAATCTTGGGCAAGCGCGCATGAATCTCCTTCATGACCTCCACCGGCATGATCGAGGCACCGTAGTAGCCCTTGCGCAGTGCGCTGAGGTCAGACCGGTCAAAATGCTCGCTGCGCAGCATGGAGATCCAGACCGTGGGCGGAGCAAAAAAAGAGCTGACCTGTTCCTCTGCCAGCAAGCGCAGCAAATTGGCCGGGGTGTTGTCGTCGGTGATGATATTGCGCCCGCCGGCCTTGAGTGCTGGCCCGAGAAAGCAGTCCAGCTGGGCGCAGTGGAACAGGGGCAGGGCGTGCAGGGTGGTGTCTTCCTCGGCAATCTCAGCATCAATCAGGCAGGCGCTGTATTGCCAGAGTATCGCAGCGTGGCTGAGTACCGCGCCTTTGGGCGCCGATTCGGTACCACTGGTGTAGATGATCTGCGCAGGGGCGTTGGCGTCGATGCCGGGATTACTTGTGTAGTGATTACCGTGGCAGAGTTCCCCGAAGGGGGTCATGCCCGCGGGCGTGTCGCTGGCGCTGTCACCGGCCAGCCACACCAGCTGTTCAATCTCCGGGCATTCCGCCGCCGCTGCTACCGCTTTGTCGCCCTCGGTGGCACCCACGAACAGCAGGCGGGCGCCGGAATGCCCGAGAATGTAGGCCGTTTCCCGCACATTGAGCATGAAATTGACCGGCACCAGCACCGCGCCGATGGCAGCCACCGCGTAGCGCACCGCAGCAAAGGCAATCGAGTTGCGGGAAAGAATGGCAACCCGGTCCCCGGGCTGTATTCCCATGGCCTCAAGACTGCCGGCAACTGCCAGGCACAGGTCCCGGAATGCCCCGTAGCTTAACTCGCGTTCACCCTGGCGCAGGGCGAGCTTGTGCGGTTGGCGGCGGGCACTGCGGTGCAGCGTATCAAACAGGGTCTGTCGCGAGATTGTCTGTGTGTTCATCCCTGGGGGCCTGTGCAAAAGTAGGCGGTCGTACGACAGTATACCTCCGCCGCGGAATCTGGCGCACGTTCTGCGCAAACCTGCTTGTCTTGTAGAGGTTTGTCGCGCTGCTGTCTGGCATGGTCCGCTGGACTCCCAACAAATTAATATATAATATATATTAAAATTGTTTGTGGATGGAGGGTGTACGTGGATATCGAATTTTCACCCGCGCAGCGGCAGCTCCGCGATGAATTTCGCAGTTACATGCGTGAACTGATGACGCCGACGCTGCGCGCAGAGCTGCAGCAACCGCTGGCAACCGAGGGTGGTGGCCCACTGTGGCGTGAGGCCATGATGCGCATGGGTGCCGACGGCTGGATCGGTCTCGGTTGGCCCACCGAATGGGGCGGGCGGGGTTACGGGCCGATCGAACAGTACATTTTTATTGAAGAAGTGACCCGTGCGGGTTTGCCCTTTCCTTATCTGACAACCGAGTCCATTGGCCCGGCCATTGCCGAATTTGCCAGCGACGAGGTTCGTGAGCAATTGCTGCCACGCATTCTTGCCGGCGAAATGGTCGTCGCCATCGGCTACTCGGAGCCCCATGCCGGTACCGATATGGCTGCGCTGCGCACCGCGGCTGTCCGCGAGGGTGACGAGTATGTTATCAATGGCCAGAAGGTTTACACCTCCCTCGCGCATTTTGCCGACTACGTCTTCCTGGCGGTGCGCACTGGCGATCCGGAAACGCTGCCGCGGCACAAGGGCATCTCCATCATTCTGGTGCCCACCAACGCTCCCGGGTTTTCCTACACGCCCATTTACACCGTGGGCGATGGAGAGACCAATACCACCTGGTATGACAATGTTCGCGTCCCTGTGGCGAATCTGATTGGTGGCGAGAATCGCGGCTGGCAGGTAGTGACGAGTCAGCTCAATCGTGAGCGGCTTACTCTCATGAACCCGGGCACTGCCAACCTGTTGTATCAACAGACCCTCGACTACGCTCGCACAACGTTGGCTGCCGACGGCCGCCCGCTGCTGGATCAGCCCAGGGTGCAGCGCGCCTTTGCCAGTGTTTACAGCCAGCTGCGCGTGTTGCAGTTGGCCTGCCGGAAGCAGGCCTGGGCCATTGCCAATGGCAGCCTGGAAACGGCGGACGCATCGGCAATCAAGGTCTCCGGTTATGAGATTTTTCTCAGCTGCTACCGCAGTCTGCTCGAGATCCTGGGCCCCGACGGCATACTCAAGCGGGGTTCCGCCGGCGCACTGCTCCATGGCCAGCTGGAGTTGATCTATCGCTCTGTGCCGGTCTATGGCTTTGCCGGGGGCACCAATGAAATTCAGCGCGACCTCGTGGCCCAGTTCGGGCTGGGTCTGCCGCGCGCCAAACGCTAGGAGTCAGCCGAATGGATTTTGCATTGAATGAATTGCAGGAGCAGGTGCGCGAACTGGCGCGCGAGATCCTCGCTGACGGCTGCACGCCGGAGCGCCTGCGCGCAGGAGAGGCTACCGATCAGCGTATTGATGAGTCTCTCTGGCAAACCTTGATCGAATCGGGTCTGGCCGCAGTGGCCAGCAGCGAAGAAGCCGGCGGTGGTGGGCTTTCGCTGCTGGAGTTTGGCTTGATTCTCGAGCAAGTGGGGGCAACGGCGGCGCCGGTGCCGCTTCTCGGCCACGGTCTGGCGGCCCTGGCCACTGAACGCGGTCTAAGCCCCGGCGCCTTGGCGCCCCTGCTTGCGCAAAGCGGGTGGATGGCCTGTTCAACACGCACTGAGGGTAATGCATTGTCCTTTGTCGATGGGCAGCTCAGTGGTGAGTTGGGCGGTATTGCCTATGGTATGGGCAGCCATCATCTGGTGGTGCCGGCACGTGACGGGGATGATTGGTGTGTGTGTTTGTTGGTTAACGCGGCAGAGACGGTCAGCTGGCAGCCACAAACCAGCACTGCCCTGGAGCCCTGGGGCCTGTTGCAGGCGCGAAACGCCGCCGCGCAGAAGCTCGGTGGCAGTGATTTGCTGTCTTGGGTTGTGCAGCTGGAGACAATGGGATTGGCGATGGCGCAAACCGGCGTGCTGGATGCAGCGCTGCAGCTTGCCCGCAATCACGTATGCGAGCGCGAACAGTTTGGGGTGCTGATCGGGAGTTTTCAGGCGGTTTCCCAACGCCTCGCCGACTGCTGGATTGATTTGATGAACCTGCGGCTGGCGGCCATCGCCGCTGTTACCCGTTTGGCGAGCGGTGCAGATGCACAACTGGATGTGCTAACGGCCCGCATCTGGACTGCAGAAGCCGGCCATCGGGTGCTGGCCAGCTGTCAGCATGTTCACGGCGGCTTGGGTCATGACCGGGACTATCCCCTGTGGCGCCATGCGGTTTGGGCGCGGCACTACGAGATGGTGGCCGGCGGCGTCAATCTTGCTCTGGAGGAACTTGGCAAGGTGATTGCCCGCGATCCAATACAAAAGCCGCACGATCTCGAGGGGAAACGACTGGCGCTGGAGACCAGCGCCGTTGGCACCATGATGTTGCTGGAACTGCTGCAGGCCGGTCAATTAAG
>JBLRXF010000262.1:0-4624 GCA_047920875.1 Haliea sp.
ATCAGGATTTCTGGGCGAACAAGCATCGCCCTGGCAATCGCGATCCGCTGCTTCTGACCTCCAGACAGATTCACCCCGCGCTGCTCGACATGAGTGTCGTAACCGTCTGGCAATGCCATGATAAATTCATGGGCTTGAGCGGCTATAGCGGCCGATTCAACTTCATCGTCTCCAGCGTCTGGCTTACCGAACCGGATGTTGTCCCGCACAGTACCAGAAAACAGGACTGTTTCCTGGGGCACGATCCCGATCGCCTGGCGCAGGGACTGCTGGGTGACCAGAGCGATGTCCTGACCGTCGATGGTGATGCGGCCGGCGACAGGATCGTAGAAGCGGAACAGCAGCTTCACCAGGGTGGATTTACCCGCACCGCTGGCGCCCACCACCGCGACCTTCTGTCCCGGCAGTATCTCGAAGCTGACATCCTGCAGAATGGGGCGCTCGGGCTGGTAGTGAAACCCGACAGCCTCGAAACGGATCGCCGCCTCACGTACCGTGAGCACCGATGCGTCGTCGCGATCAGTCACTCCAGGTCGCACGTCCAGCAACGCGAACAATTTTTCGATATTGGCCATCGCGCCCTTCATCTCGCGGTACACGAAACCGAGGAACCCCAGCGGCAGGAACAGTTGGATCATGTACTGGCTGATGAGGATGAAGTCGCCCAGGGTAATGATGCCGGCTCGAACCTGATAAACCGCCAGGCCGATCATGCCGGTCTGTGCCAGAGCGATAATCAGCGCCTGACCACCGTTGAGCCCGAACAGAGACAGCCGGTTTTTACGCCGGGCCATCTCCCAGCGTTCCAGGTCTTCGTCGTAGCGGCTGGCTTCGAAATCCTCATTGCCGAAATACTTGACCGTTTCAAAATTCAGCAGACTGTCCACCGCGCGGGTGTTACTGGCCGAATCCGCTTCGTTCATCTCACGGACAAAACGTGTCCGCCACTCGGTGGCGCCAAAGGAGAACCAGCCATAGGCCAGCACAGAGACCAGCGTCAGCAGCGCGTAGCTGGCGCCATAGGCGATAAAGAACACCGAAACCACGACCGCGATCTCAAACAGCGTGGGGACAATATTGAACACCATGAACCGCAGCAGGAAGCTGACACCGCTGGTGCCGCGTTCGATATCGCGGGCCAGGCCGCCCGTGCGTCGTTGCAGGTGGAAGTCCAGATCCAGAGCATGAACATGGCGGAAGACCTGGAGGCCAAGGCGGCGCAGCGCACGTTCAGTCACGCGGCCAAACAGCGTGTCGCGCAGCTCACCGAAGAGCACACTGGACAGGCGCGCAAGGCCGTAGGCCAGCACCAGACCCAGGGCCATTATCCCCGCCAGCTGTGCACCGGCCTGCAGGTTCATGCCATCCACCAGGTGTTTCATGATGAAGGGAATGACGAGCATCGCGCCCTTGGCCAACAACAGACAGGCCATCGCAAGGGCAATACGACGCCGGTGGTCGCGCAGATAGGGCCATAGTCGCGGCAGGATGGACCAGTTCAGAGTCTGGCCGGGCTCAGCGGCGTTACCCGAGCGCATGCAGGTTCGGGCCGTCCAGGGGCAGGGTTGTAGAAGGCATTGCTGATGCTCTTTATCGGGACAGCGGAGGATAGCAAAGTATACTGCCGGAGGTTCGTCTCGCTCGCCGCTTGCCGCGAGACAACCAGCGTCAGGCTTTTATTCGTCCAGTAAGTGGCGGAAATGCTCCGAGGCGAAACCTCGATACTGCATAAAGCGCATGCGCTTGGCTTTTTCCTTTAAAGCCACCTGCCTCGCCTCCCTCAGAGCGGCCGGATCTGCGGGACTTTCTTCGCGACCAACCATTGCCAGCTCGGCTTCCGCCCCGGCCGCAACGCCGAATTTGCGGGCAAACACGCTCTCGGCAGCGGCAAACCAGTCAGGTTCAACGGCCGCATGAGCAGCTGAAATAGCAGCCTCATCCAAACCGCGCTCACGCATATCCTGACGGATGCGGGTTGGGCCGTACCCGCGCCGCAGACGCTGCCGCAGAAGGCCCTCAGCGTAGCGCTCATCGCTCTGCAGATTTTCCCGCTTCAAATCCTGTAATACGGAGACAACCAGGTCGGGGGCATCAAAGCGACGGCACAGTTTGCGCTCCAATTCAGACAGCGAATGTTCGCGCCGTGCCAACAGGTCCATTGCGGCTGCCCGCACATCTGTGGGACGAATAGCCTCGCCATCTGTCCTGGATCTGACGCTTGCGCTATCAGCCTGGGAGTTGTCGTCTGCCTGCACGTAAGCGGCCCCGTATATCGATTAAAAAGGCGCCGAGGATGTGAGAGTGGGGTGAGTGGGTGCCCCGGCGCCAAAAGCATCCGGTGACCTCGGGGTCACCGGCTGGGCCATCATTCGTCAGCCATATCACCTTCAGCGGCAATGGCTTCCTTGCCCTCTTTTTTCGGCGGGGCCAGACCTACCAGCATCTGCTTGCGGATCTCGGTCTCAATTTCGTTGGCAACCGCCAGATTATCTTCCAGGAACTTGGCCGCATTGGCCTTGCCTTGGCCGATCTTGTCGCCCTTATAGGCGTACCAGGCACCGGATTTGTCCACCAGGTTCAGCTTCACTCCCCAGTCGATCACCTCACCCATGTGGTAGATGCCCTTGCCGTACATGATCTGGAACTCGGCCTGCTTGAAGGGTGGTGACACCTTGTTCTTGACCACCTTCACCCGGGTCTCGTTGCCGATGACCTCGTCACCGTCCTTGACCGCGCCAATGCGGCGGATGTCCAGGCGCACCGAGGCGTAGAACTTCAGCGCGTTGCCGCCGGTGGTGGTCTCGGGGTTGCCGAACATCACGCCGATCTTCATCCGGATCTGATTGATGAAGATAACCAGGCAATTGCTGTGCTTGATGGCACCGGTGAGCTTGCGCATGGCCTGGCTCAGCAGACGGGCCTGCAGGCCGACGTGGGAATCGCCCATCTCGCCTTCAATTTCGGCCTTCGGCGTCAGCGCGGCCACGGAGTCGATCACCAGCACATCCACCGCCCCGGAGCGCACCAGCATCTCGGCCACTTCCAGCGCCTGCTCGCCGGTGTCGGGCTGGGAGAGGATGAGATCGTCCACCATCACCCCGAGCTTCTCGGCATAGGAGGGATCGAGTGCGTGTTCGGCGTCGATAAAGGCAGCGGTGCCGCCGGCTTTCTGCGACTCTGCGATCACCTGCAGGGTCAGCGTGGTCTTGCCGGATGATTCGGGACCGTAGATTTCGCAGATGCGCCCCTTGGGCAGACCGCCGATACCCAGAGCGATATCCAGACCCAGGGAGCCAGTGGAAATGGCGGGCATGGCAACGCGTTCGTTGTCGCCCATGCGCATGACCGTGCCCTTGCCGAACTGGCGTTCAATCTGGCTGAGGGCTGCGTCCAGTGCTTTTTGCTTGTTGGCATCCATAATCGACTGCTCCTGTCTTTGTTGCGCCGTTACCGTGTGATTTCAGGTCTGGCTGCCTGCTGGCACCCCACCCGACTACTGTATATATACTCAGTGCATCCGGCGGCAAATGCAAGCCCCAAATCCAGACAAAAACGGGCAAATCCGGCCAGCGAGCAAACACCTGCCTGTTCAGGCGACAGGTTTGCACCCATTTGGCGCAAACTGGGTGCAGGACGCCTGTTTTGGTGTAAGCTCCAGAGCCCTCCAGCAAAAGTACCGGGAGAACTGCCATGCGACCGATAGCCCTGCTACTCACCCTGCTGCTTGCGGGTTCGGCCCAGGCCAACCCTACTGCAGACTATTGGCAGACGCTGACCAGCCTCTGTGGTCAGGCCTTTGCCGGGCAGCTGGTCGACGCACCCGCCGACGACGACTTCGCCGGCAAGTCGCTGGTCATGCATGTACGGGACTGCTCCGAAAACCGTATTCGTATTCCCTTTGTGGTCGGCGACGACCTCTCACGGACCTGGGTGCTCACCCGCAGCGGCGATCGCATTACCCTTAAACACGACCACCGCCACGCGGACGGCAGCCACGACGATATCACCCTGTACGGCGGCACCAGCAGCAACGCCGGTCGGGCCGGGGAACAGTTCTTCCCCGCCGATGAAGAAACCCGCGAGATCATAGAGCCCGCGTTCGCCAATGTCTGGACCATGAAGGTGCAAGCCGGGGAAGTCTTTACCTATGGGCTATGGCGGCTGGGCACGCCGCGCGTGTTCCGGGTCGATTTTGACCTCAGCCAGCCCGTGGAGCCACCGCCGGCACCCTGGGGCTGGGAGGACTGATCCCGATCAGAGGGTGGCAGCACCCGCCTCGTTCTGCTCGATCGCGTAGAACAGGCAATCACTGCGCGCGATAGCGGCGTTGGTGGTAATCATGAACAACTTGAGCGGCGCGGCCGGAAACAGGCGCCCCGCCTCTACGCGCAGCAGGCGGCCAACGGCGCAGCGGCCACTTGCGTCCTGGGCCCAGAACAGCGAGCGCAACTCGCCATTGGCCCAGCCCAGCGGCACATCCGGCTGTACCACGCCGAAATTCAATTGTTCGATATCGGGTCGCAGGATCACGGGGAACGCGGGGTCAGCCTGTTCGGCATAGGTAAGCTCAATGCCCGGGTTGAGTTCCAGGCGAATGGGATTGCGCAGCAGCTCCAGCCCCCAG
>JBLRXF010000263.1:0-4588 GCA_047920875.1 Haliea sp.
GCCGTGGCGGGAAACGCCGGTATCCGTGCCAAAGGCCACCTTAACGCCGGCCTTGTGGGCCCTGGCGAAGTTCGCCTGCATGTCATTGCCTACGGCGATCGCCTTTTCCCGGATTGCCGGGCTCATGAAGTCCGACTCGGTTGCCATGATTTTTACGGTATGGCCGGCCAGCAGGGTGGGAACCAGATAGGCTCCGGTGGACTTGAACAGCTTGATGGATTCGGGCCCCACATAGGTGCCGTGCTCGATGCTGTCCACGCCTGCCTGCAGGGCAGCGATGATGCCTTCTTCCTGGTGGGCGTGGCTGATGACCTTGCGGCCCATGCGGCGGGCGGCGCCGACCACTTCCTTCAGCTCATCCAACTCCATCTGCTGGCCGGTGCCGGTGGCGCGGTCGGTCAGTACGCCGCCGGTGGAGGTGATCTTGACCAGGTCGGCGCCATATTTGATCGCATCTCGGGTTGCGCGACGGCAGTCGTAGGGGCCATCGCAGATGGTCTTGTCGGTATACATTGCCATCAGTTCCGGCTTCATGCCGCTGACGTCGTTGTGGCCACCGGTGACGCCCACGCCGCCGGCGGCGATGATCCGCGGCCCGTCCACCCAGCCGCGATTGATGGCATCGCGCACGGCGTACATTTCCTGTTCGCGGGAGCCCGCGTCGCGGAGGGTGGTGAAGCCGGCCTGCAGGGTGCGCTGGGCGAACATCAGCGACTGCATCTGCACCAGCTGCGAGGAGTATTTCAGGTCCTCGCTGTCATTCTGCGGGCCCAGTTCGCCCTGCAGGTGGACGTGCATGTCCATCAGGCCGGGCATCACGAAAGCGTCTTTCAGGTCGATGAGCTGCGCATCCTCTGCAATGTCTGCAGGGTTCCGGTAGCCGTCCAGAACCTGGCTGATCCTGTCGTCGACAAGGACCAGGGTTTTTGCGCTCTGAGGCTGCTGGCCCGGCACCGCCAGCAGCGTGCCTGCGTGAATGATGGTCGTGGCAGCCTGGGCGCCGAGGCTGCCAAGCAGCGCTGTGGTCAGGGCGAGAGCCCTGCCGATAGGTTGGTGTAAACCGGGCATGAGTGAGTTCCTTGCCGCTGCTGCAGTCATCAAAGTCGCCGCAGTATGCCAAAATCCGCAGGTCGAAAAAGGGTTATTTGTGGCCAAATCGCTGGCCGCTTTCGGACCACCGGTCTGGCGTCAGTGGAAATCCCGCGACTGCAGCGGCAGCTCTGCCAGCGCCTCGCTGTAGTCGTGCAGGGCGCCGGCTATGATGTGGGTGACGCCGTCCTTGCGCTCCAGGATGCCCTTCACCACCAGCAGCCGGCCGTTCATCAATTCCTGCCGGAAATGTTCCTGGGTGCGGGTCCAGACCACGACATTGCTGCTGCCGGTTTCGTCCTCCAGGGTCAGGAACAGTACCCCGGAGGCGGTGCCGGGGCGCTGGCGGCAGGTGACCAGGCCGGCGATGCGGACAAAGCCCCGGTTGGCCACCGTATGCAGCTCCGCGTGGCGCTTGCAGCGGTTGAAGGGGTACTGGTTGCGCAGCAGGCTTAAGGGGTGGGCGCGCAGGGTCAGGCCGGTGGCGCGGTAATCCGCCAGCACCTCCTCCGCCACCGCCGGGGCCGGAAGCAGGATGCCATCATTGAAATAGCTGGCAGGCTGCTGCTGTTCCTCCCGCAGCAGGGGCCGGGGCTGCTCCAGGGCCATGACCTGCCACTGGGATTGGTTACGGTTGCCGCTGAGGGAGGCCAGCGCATCCGCAGCCGCCAGCGCCTCCAGGTCGCGCTTGTCCAGTTGCGCCCGCTGCCGCAGCTGGCTGATCTGGCGGAAGGGCTCCCGCGCCCGGGCCTCCACCAGGCGTCGCGCACCCTCCCGGCTCAAGCCCTTGACCAGCCGCAGCCCCAGGCGCACGGGCGGCTGGCCCGAATCGGTGGCGGCCAGCAATTGATGGTCCCAGGCACTCTGGTTGACGTCTATCGGCAATACCGTCACCCCGTGGCGGCGGGCGTCCTGGAGCAGCTGGGAGGGGGAGTAAAATCCCATCGGCTGGCTGTTCAGCAGGCCCACGAAGAAGGCCGCCGGATGATGGCACTTGAGCCAGGCGGAGACCCAGGCCAGCAGGGCAAAGCTGGCGGAGTGGGATTCCGGGAAACCGTAGCCGCCAAAGCCCTTGATCTGGTCAAACAGCCGGTGGGCGAATTCCTCCTCATAGCCGCGCGCGATCATGCCGCGGATCAGTTTCTGCTCGAAACTCAGCAGCTTGCTGTTCTTGCCCCAGTTGCTGATGGCCCGGCGCAGCTGGTCCGCCTCCCCGCCGGAAAAGCCCGCTGCCACCATCGCCAGCCGGATCACCTGTTCCTGGAAGATAGGCACCCCCAGGGTGCGGTCCAGCACCGAGCGGATCTCTTCGCTGGGGTAAGTGACCGCTTCCAAACCCTGCTTGCGGCGCAGAAAGGGATGCACCATGTCCCCTTGGATGGGGCCTGGGCGAACAATGGCGATCTGGATGACCAGGTCGTAGAAACAGGCCGGCCGCAGCCGCGGCAGCATGGACATCTGCGCCCGGGATTCCACCTGGAACACGCCCACCGAATCCGCCTGCTGCAGCATGCGCCAGGTGGCGGCGTCGTCCCGGGGAATATCCGCCAAGCCGCGGATGTGGGGGTGATCCCGGTGCACCAGCGTCAGGCTCTTGCGAATCGCGGAAAGCATTCCCAAGGCCAGAATGTCCACCTTGAGCAGCCCCAGCGCCTCGATATCTTCCTTGTCCCACTGGATCACAGTGCGGTCCACCATGCTGGCGTTCTCCACCGGCACCAGCTGGGAGATCGGTCCGCGGCTGATCACAAAGCCACCCACGTGCTGCGACAGGTGCCGGGGAAAACCGAGAATCTCCTGCACCAGCTGCTGGAACAGCGCCGCCAGCTGGCCGTGCCCGGCCACGCCCTGCTCCTCGAAGCGCTTGCCGAGGTCCGCGCTGCGGTCCCACCAGGCCAGGGATTTCGCCAGGTCGTCGACGAACACTGCGTCCAGCCCCAATGCCCTGCCCACGTCCCGCACCGCGCTGCGCGACCGGTAGGTGATGACCGTGGCAGCCAGCGCCGCCCGCCGGCGGCTGTACTTGTCGTAAATGTACTGGATGACCTCCTCGCGGCGCTCGTGCTCGAAGTCCACGTCGATATCCGGCGGCTCGTCCCGCTCCCGGGAAATGAAGCGCTCGAACAGCAGCGATACCTGATCCGGTGATACCTCAGTGATGCGCAGGCAATAGCACACCACTGAGTTGGCCGCCGAGCCTCGGCCCTGGCAGAGAATGCCCCGCTCCCGGGCAAAGCGCACCAGGTCGTACACAGTGAGGAAGTAGTATTCGTAGTTCAGCTCCGCAATCAGCTCCAGCTCGTACTCAATACGTTGTCGCGTATCCGCGGAAACGCCCCCGGGCCAGCGCACCGCGCAGCCCGCTTCCACCAGCTGGCGCAGGTAGCCGCTGGCAGTCTGCCCCGGCGGCACCACCTCTTCCGGGTACTCGTAGCGCAGCTCGTCCAGGCTGAACTGGCAGCGGCGGGCGATGTCCAGCGTCGCTGCCAGCAGGGGGGGAGGGTAGAGCTGCGCGAGTTTGTCCAGCCGCCGCAGGTGCTGCTGGCTATTGGCCAGCCGCCGGCGCCCCAGCCGGGCCACGCTGGTGTTGTGGCGCAGGGCGGTGAGCACGTCGTGCAGGGGCTTGCGGGTCGCCACGTGCATCTGCACATCCCCACAGGCCACCATCGGCAGATCCAGGGCCTGGGCCAGGGCATGCAGCCGCAGGTGCCGGGCCACATCGTCGCCGCCCAGCAGGTGGGTAACCCCGAGCCACACCCGCCCTTTGCACAAGCGCGCCAGCTGCTGGCCGTAGCCGTATTCGACGCTGTTGACTGTGTCCCCGTGAGCCTCTTCGGCCCCGTCCTTGCTTCGTTGCGGCTCTTCCGCCCGCGGCAGCCAGATCAGCAGGCAGCGCTTGAGATGGAAAATCACATCCCGCAGTGTCACCCGGTACTCCCCCTTGGGACTGCGCCGACGCGCCAGGCTGATCAGCCCTGATAGCTCGCTGTAGGCCGCCCGGCTCGGCACCAGGGCGACGAGGTGGATGCCCTCCACCAGGTTCAGCTCGCTGCCGATGATGAGTGGCAGCCCCACCTCCTTTGCCGCGACATGCGCCTTGACCACACCGGCCAGTGAGCACTCGTCGGTAATGGCCAGCGCCGCATAGCCCAGCTCCTGCGCGCGCTGCACCAGCTCCTGCGGATGGGAGGCGCCGCGCAGGAAGCTGTAGCAGCTGAGACTGTGGAGTTCGGCGTAGAGCATGGCTCACGAACCATCCGGGGGGCTGACCACGTCCATGGGCTTCTTGTAGAGCCTGATCCGGTGAATGTAAGCCTTCTCAGTCTTCCAGGCGTAGCCGGCATCCCGCATATGCCGGAGGATCTGGTCGAGTAGCCTGGGAGGGCTGGCAGAGATAACTGGTCTGATGTCGTCCATGGCCGCTATTGCTATAAACTGTATATATATACAGTAGTACGATGAGGGCAAATTACAAGAGACTTTTAACCGGAAGGGGCAG
>JBLRXF010000264.1:0-4580 GCA_047920875.1 Haliea sp.
GGCCGAGGCAGCGGACTATGTGCGCTCCCTGCTGCCTGCGCCATTGGACGGCAAGGTCGATATCCGCTGGGATTTCGAATCCTGCTCCTCTGTCGGCGGCGATTCCTTCGGTTATCGCTGGATTGATGACGACAATCTGATCATCTATGTGCTGGATGTCTGTGGCCACGGCGTTGGAGCGGCTCTGCTGTCGGTGTCTGTCATGAATGCGCTGTCAGGCAACACCCTGGGAGAGGCCGATTTCAGGCACCCGGGTGAAGTGTTGAGACGGCTCAACGAAGTCTTCGAGATGGAGCGCCACAACAACATGTACTTCACCATGTGGTTTGGTGTGTACGATCGTCAGTCGCAGCAGCTCAGGTATGCCAGTGCAGGGCACCCACCAGCGCTGCTCTTCAAGGATGGCCAGACGGACCCGCTGCGTCTGGTGACTCCAGCTCTTCCGGTTGGCACCATGCCCGGCCTGGCCTTCAAGGAAGGCGAGGTTCACATTGACGCTGATGACCGTTTGTACGTCTACAGCGATGGCGTTTACGAGGTTCGCTACGATGACGGACACGAAATGACGCTGGACGAATTTATTCCTTTACTGAGCAAGCCTCTGGATGCGGGAGTTGACGGACTCAGGAGCATCAGGGAAACCGTCGCCAGGATACAGAATTCGGAAATATTTGAAGATGATTTCTCCCTGGTAGAGATCAGATTCCCGGTGTGTCTTTGAAAAAAGGCGCTGAATTCACTGTAATTTCATTACAAGCAGGGCTATGAAAGTGGGAAGTAATATTCAATCGCGTCAGCAGGACGGCATTTTGGTGTGTTCACTCAGCGGTCGGCTGGACGCCGTTTCCGCCAACGAGACCTCGAGCGAATTGCTTGAATTGATCGGGGGCAGCGTCGTCAAGGTCCTGCTGAATCTGGAGAAGCTCGAATACGTGAGCAGCCTCGGGCTGCGGGTGTTTGTTCAGGCGGCCAAACAGCTGGGCGGGAAGGGCGGCACCCTCAAATTGTGCAGCGCAACCCCGCCGGTGCGGAAGGTCCTGGAGATATCAGCATTGGATACGCTGCTGGATTTGCGTGATGAGGAAAACGATGCCTTGCAGAGTTTCTAGCCGCGCTGTGCTCAGGTCGTTGCCATAAGGGCTTCATAGTGGTCCTCAAGGGCTTCCTGCAACACGTCTTCAATGCACAGTAGTTCGGTATCAAGCTGTGCGGCCAATACGGTGTAGAAAGTGGAGTGCCTGAAGCATCGCAGATACACCTTGGCTTGTTCTTTCCGGTTGTGCAGCAGCATTGAGGCGCGAAAGTTCTTCTCGGGGTCGGCGTGTGCCAAAACCACGATGGTAGAACTGCTCGCGGAGAGCTGCTCGAAAACCTTGTCCCAGGTTGCAGGATTCTCAGAGTTTCCATCAACGCACTCGAGCTTGACCCCGCTGAGTTCGATGTCTTCCTGAATCATGAAAATGTGCCTGGAAGCGCTCTCATCGACAACAAGCAGCTTGTCTATTTCACCTTCCCCGCGACTCAGCAAGAGCTCCAGCAGAGTCTGGCTGAAGTGGTCAAAGCCGGTAATGATGATGGTATCTGCAGTATCCCGTGAGGACTCCAGCATGGGCTCCAGCACTTCGTCAAATATTCGCAGGGAGGCAATTCGATGCGTACTGAACACGCCGGGCGCTCTATAGGAATCTGCCGTGCGATGGGAGCGGGCCATTCTATGTGCAGGCCTCAGGAGTGCAAGGTCGGAGACGTGCGCAACGACCGGTAGTGCCGGGTTCAAGGAGTTGATCTCCCACCCTGTCTCCAGATTGGAGAGATCATCCGGCGATATCACCACTGCCCTGAAGGCTTTGTCCAGGCGCAGAGAACTGAGAAATTGCCGGTCATTGATATTGCCCGGGATGCGCTTCATCAAGGCGCTGCCATGCACGGCGACAGCAGCGTTTGCCGTTGGGTCCACCTGCACGATCAATCGTTTCGGATCGACCTTGCGAATGGCCTGACTATACAGATCTGCCAGTTCACCCACGCCGATCAGCAGGACATGGTTGTCCGGGACAAAATGACTGATGCGATGGTCTTCAAGGAGTCTGCGTATGGAGTTCGCGATCACCGTTGTGGTAACGATGGGAGCGAGATAATAGGCAACCCACAGCGCCTGGTGTGCGCCGGGCGCGCCGCCGGCGACCGGTACGCCGAGTTCAATGCCCCCAAGAACGAACAGGCTCGCTGTGTAGTAAATCCATGCCAGCCAGCCGTCGCTAGTGATGTCCTCGCTGTTGAGAGTGCCCCCACCCTGGGAAAACCCGTAGAGGGCGCAGACAAAAACAATGACGACAATGCTGGCTCGCAACCGCATGTCCTCCAGCTTGAGTGCGCTGCCGCTGTTGGCGCCATCGCCAGTCGATAACTGTTTGCTCATAGAATAGGGCCTGCAAGAGCTTGTTTTCAGATGGTTACGCGTTAACGGCTCGCGCTGAGCCCTAAATAGTACCCCATGGGTCGGCAAGTCGTCCGGCGATTGACTTTGTTCATCAACAATTTACCTCGAACAAAAAGGTATTGCAGCCGTCATGTGAGGAACGAACGGTGACCATCCGGCCAATGGCCGCAGCGTTGATCAGGTTTTCCTCGATGCTCTGGCTGTCATGATTGTGGGCGACGAAGCGCCGCCCGCTCGCTGTCAGTGTACCGAGGATCGCCGATCGAAAGCCTTCGCGCAGTGGTACAACAGAAAAGCTCTCAATGATGCCCCGGCCTCGCGGCTGTAGCTCAATCTCGCGAGCCCCCAGCCTAGCCAGCGAACGTTGCAAGGCGCTGCTGGAGCAGGGGCGCCACTCGGCAGGAGGGGCAGTGGAGTAGATGCCCACCGCGTGCTTGGACAGATACCCGCCATTGCTCCCCACCAGGCCGTAGCTCCCCGGATCCCGGCGCAGGGTCTCCATCATGCTGGCGATGGCGTGCATGGCATAGTTGTTGCCCGGCCCGCCGAAGTAGGGCAGGCCGCCGGTGACGGTGAGGGCGCGGGGATCACTGGCGTCAATGCCCAGCGCCTCCAGGGCGATGAACACCGCGACGGGAAAACAGCTGTAGAGGTCCAGGTGCTGGATCTGTGCCGCGGACAACTGCGCATATTGCAGTGCCTGCTCATAGGTGCGGGTCATCGCCACGGAGGTGTCCAGACGGGCCCGGTGGGCGACCGATGGTTCTTCGGCCTTGGCATAGCCATGCAAATAGACCCATTTTGCCGGGTCTATGCCCAGACTTTGGGCAACGGCAACGCTGGTCATGAGTACCGCTGCACCCTGATTGACGGCATCTTTTGCCACGCAGGCCTTGGTATACGGATAGGAGACGATCCGGTTGCGCGCGCTGACGCTGGCGATGTCGGCACTGCTCAGGGCTTCGCGGTGGAAGGCATAGGGGTTGTTTTGTGCGACCTCATTAAACCGTGCAAGGAGCTCCGCCATCATCAGGGCATACTCGTCTACCCCTGCCTTGAGCCGGTCGCGGCGGGCGTGCTCAAACAGCGGATAGATGTCCAGGGGCATTGCCATGCCGTGGGCGGCCATCTGGGGCCCCCGCAGGCCCTCAATGCAGGCGCCGCGGTCTTCGCATTGGCCACCGGTAGTATCAGACCAATCGAGGTTTTGGCCGCTGCGCAGCGCCAGGCGCGTGGTCGCTGCGGCTTCCGCGCCGCACAATGCCACCAGCTTGAATTCACCGGCGGCAATGCGCTCCGCCATTTCTCCCACCAGCAGCTGGGGCTCGTCGCCACAGGCGATGGAATAGATTGCAGTCGGCGGATTGAGTCCTGCCTGTCGAGCCACCGCGCGCGGGAAATTGTCGGGCCGGCCAAAGGGCGCGACCAGGGGGTACTGAGCCGAAGGCAAGGAATCGCCGACCGTTCGCACCGCAGCCAGAGCATCAATATGGTGCCTGGCCTGGGTGATGCCGGCATCGGATAGCGCCCGTTCCAGCGCCCGCGCTGCCAGGGCGTGAGGTGACAGCGCAGCGTACTGCGGCGTGTTGAGGTGATCGGTGTACTGTCCCGCGCCGACAAGGATGGGCGTGTTGCCTGGGACTGCTGTCATGCTCTTACTCTTATCTGATAAGCCAGCTGAGGCTCTGTATGGGTTGCTGGCGTTGTGAACCGCCGAGGGGGCCTCTATTATGGGAACTTCTGTGGTGATAATAAATACAAGGATACCGTATGGCCTGGCACCTGGAGTGTATTCCAATCCATAAATGAGTCTGGGGAGTAGCCCTCTTCAGCCGATAGCCAGGTCTCGCCCGTGGATGGTTTTAAAGAGTTTCTGGCGGGCCTTTTGTAGCTGGTCCGCCGCCTGATTGTCGCTGGTTTCCGCGGCAATCCGATTGAGTGTTGCAAAGCTGACCCCGGGTTTCAAATACTGTTTGGCCCGGGGTAGGGATTTCAGCTTTTCGTAGGGCGTCATCAGGTTCTCGTACCGATAGACTTTGCGCTCCTTCCCTTTTGAGTCAGTGCGTGTTTCCGGGAAGAAACAGGGTCGATGGTAGTTGAGATACGGGTTCAAGTGCTGCCGGTGGAAGTCATTGAGCAG
>JBLRXF010000265.1:0-4576 GCA_047920875.1 Haliea sp.
ACTGTCGCGGAAAGCCGCCGTGTAGCGGGCGCCGTAGTTCGGCGGGATTTCCATCGCCAGCAGCAGGACCTCGGCGCCGGCGTCCTGGGCCAGCCCGGTCATGCTGCTCAGGTTATCGCGGATAGTCGCCGTCGGGTAACCGCGCAGGCCGTCATTGCCGCCGAGCTCCAGCAGCACAATGGTCGGTTGGTACCGCTGCAAGAGGTCGGGCAGTCGACGCAGGCCGCCGCCGGTGGTTTCGCCGCTGATGCTGGCATTCACCACCCGGTAGTGTGGATGGCTGTCCTGCAGACGCTCCTCCAGCAGGGCCACCCAGCCCTGCTCCAGAGACATGCCATAGGCCGCACTGATACTATCCCCCAGCACCAGCAGCGTCCGTGTCTGCCCGGCCGTAGCAGGCAGCGTCAGTAGACTGCACAATCCAATGACAAGCGAACTGCGTAACAGTGCGAAAAGGAATTGCCGCATGATCAAAGCTGAAAATCTCCAGAAACGTGTCCCCATGGCCGGGGGTGAGCTGGAGATACTGAAAGGGATCACTCTGGAAATCAAGTCGGGGGAGTCGGTGGCGATCATCGGCGCCTCGGGCTCGGGCAAGTCCACGCTGCTCGGCCTGCTGGCGGGGCTCGATGAGGCCAGCGGGGGCCGGGTGGTGATCAACGAGACTGATATCAGCGCTCTCGACGAGGACCAGCGTGCATTGTTCCGCGGCCGGGAGGTGGGTTTCGTATTCCAGTCATTTCAGCTGTTGCCGGCGCTGACCGCGCTGGAGAACGTGATGCTGCCGCTGGAGTTGCAGGGGCAGGGGGACGCTCGCAAGCAGGCTCAGCACTTCCTCGAGCGGGTCGAGCTTGGCCCCCGTGTTCACCATTATCCGCGGCAGATGTCGGGCGGCGAGCAGCAGCGGGTAGCGATTGCCCGCGCCTTTGCCAACAGCCCGGCCATCCTCTTTGCCGATGAACCCACCGGCAACCTGGACAGTACCACTGGCAGCCATATTGTCGATTTGCTGTTTGAGCTCAACCGGGAACAGGGCACCACGCTGGTGCTGGTCACCCACGATCACGCCCTGGCGGCGCGTTGCCAGCACCGGTTCCGGCTTGATGCTGGCGCCCTGGTCGAGGGAGACTAGCCCGTGTCCATGACCGCGACCCGCATGCTGGCCCGGGATTGGCGCGGTGGTGAACTGTGTGTGCTGGTCGCGGCCCTGGTGCTGGCAGTTGCCGTGGTCTCCGGGATCAGCGCCTTCACCACGCGACTGCAGACTGCTCTGGAGCAGGAGAGCCACCGCTTTCTGGCCGCCGACCGAGTGGTGCGCAGCGGCAACGACATGCCCGCGGATTGGCTGGCAGAGGCCGAGGGGCGAGGCCTGCAGACGGGTCTCATATTAACGTTTCCCTCCATGGTCTATGCCGGGGAGGACAACATGGTGCTGGCGTCGGTCAAGGCGGTCAGCTCCTCGTACCCTCTGCGCGGTGAGTTGCGCTTCAGCGAACAGGCCTTTGGAGCCGTATTGACGGCGACCAGTGGCCCCGAATCCGGCACCGTATGGCTGGATTCACGGCTGTTTCCCCTGCTGGATGTGGACATTGGTGACCGCATCACGGTGGGTGAGGCGGAATTCACCGTAGTGGCGGCCGCTCGCACCGAGCCGGACCAGGGAGGGTCCTTCCTCGGCTTCGGCCCCCGCGTGTTGATGCACTACGACGATATAGCTGCTACCGGTGTTGTGCAGCCAGGGAGTCGGGTGGAGTACCGCCAGCTCTATGCCAGTGACAGCGTGGCACCGCTGGACGCATTTGTGACCTGGCTGCAGCCGCAGCTGGCGCCTGGCCAGCGCCTGCTGGACGTGAGTGATGGGCAGCCCGGCCTCGGCGCGGCTCTGCAGCGTGCCGAGAGCTTCCTGCTGCTGGCTGGGAGCCTTGGCGTGGTGCTGGCCGGGGTGGCGATTGCGTTGGCGGCCCGGCGTTTCAGCGAGCGCCACAACGACTATGTCGCAATCATGAAGAGTCTCGGCGCGACCTCCAGCGCGATTACCCGTCTCTACGGCAGCAGTCTGTTTCTGCTCGGATTCATGGCCACTGCGCTTGGCTGCACGCTGGGCTGGGCCCTGCAGCAAAGTTTTTTCAGCCTGTTCGGGGAACAGCTGCCGGTGCAGCCCGGCCCCGCCGGGCTGCGCCCCTATGCCATCGGCGCCGCGACAGCCCTGGTGTGCCTGCTGTGCTTTGCCTGGCCACCCCTGCGGCGGCTGAGTCTGGCCAGTCCGCTGCGGGTCCTGCGCCGCGACATGCCGCTGGAGGAGCGCCGCACCCTGACCGACTACGCCATCGGTCTGGCCGCGGTCAGCGCTCTGATGTGGTGGTACAGCGGCGACTGGAAGTTGACCGCGGCGGTGCTGGCAGGGCTGGCGGCCACCGTGGTGCTGGGTCTCGCCCTGGCTCTGACCCTGCTGCGGGGCGGGCGCCTGGTAGGCATGAGTGCCGGCAGCGTCTGGCGTCTGGCCTTTGCCGGCCTGCAGCGGCGCGGCACTGCCAACGCCCTGCAGGTCGTGATTTTCGCCATGGCCATCATGCTGCTGCTGGTCTTGCTGTTGGTGCGCACCTCGCTGATCGATGCCTGGCAGACGCAGCTGCCCGAGAATACCCCCAACCACTTTGCACTCAATATCGCCCCGGAGGAGGTGCAGGGTGTGGAGCAGATGCTGCGGGCGCAGGAACTTCCGGGCGCTGCACTGTCGCCGATGATTCGCGGCCGCATTCTCACCGTGAACGGTGAGGACCTGCCCCAGCGGGAAGAAGCGGAAGAGGAGAGCCGGCGTCAGCGCGAGGCCAACTTTACCTGGTCTGACCAGCTGCCCGCCGACAACACCCTGGTGCAGGGGCAGTGGTGGGAAAACCACAGCGACGCCGCGGAGGTGTCGCTGGAACGCGAGTTTGCCGAGCGCTTCGGCGTTGGGCTCGGAGATCGCATCGGTTTTCAGGTGGGATCAGAGCCGTTCGAGGCTACCGTGACCAGTATCCGAGAGCTGGACTGGCAGTCGTTCAATCCCAACTTCTGGCTGGTATTTCCACCTCGCCTGCTGGCCCCCTACCCGGCGACTTTCATGACCAGCTTTTATCTGGAGCCGGAGCAAAAACCCTTTCTCAACACCTTCATCCGCAGTTTTCCTACGGTAACGGTGGTAGAAATGGACGTGGTGGTGGCGCAGGTTCGGGGCATTATCAGCCAGGTGTCAGCGGCAGTAGAGCTGGTGTTGGCGGTGATCATGGCCGCGGGTGCTCTGGTGCTGGTGGCCGGGGTCCAGGCCAGTGTTGATGCCCGCATGCATGAAAGCTCCATCCTTCGCGCCTTGGGCGCGCGGCGGCGGCTGGTGCTGGGCGGCCTGCTGATCGAATTTGCCGCCATGGGTTTGTTCGCTGGCCTGTTGGCCACGGTCGCGGCAGAGCTGTCGGTCTACATTCTGCAGGCGCAGGTGATGGGGATGCAGTACGCACCCTCGCCCTGGGTGTGGCCGGTAGGCATTGTGGTGGGCACGGTGTTGATAGCGGGTCTCGGCGTGTTCAGCTGCCGCAAGGTGGTTTCCAGCCCGCCGCTGGCAGTGCTGCGCGAGCTCTGACCGAGCGGGTTTCGTGGGAGCGCGGTCTCCGCGCGATGGGGTTATCTCCCGCGCAGCGGGCTCCTACGGTATCGCGCCGGGGCTGCTGATACCGGCAATAAATGTCTGCACTCCCAGCTCAACCTGCCGCGGCAGGTCCACGTGGCGCTGGAACAGTTCCGGCGCGTCTACCAGCAAGGTCGCCAGACCGTGAATGCCGGCCCAGGCGGCGTTGGTGAGATAGGCCAGATCCTGCTGCCGGAAGATACCCTGCTCGATTCCCCGACGCAGAATGGATTGCACCTGCTGGAAGGTATCACGGCTGGCCTCGCGCAGCTCCGGCTGGGAGTCCGGGTGTACCGCCGGACCGAACATCAGCTTGAACATCTGAGGGTACTGCCCGGCGTAGGCCACATAGGCATGGGCAAGTGCCTGCAACTGCTCCCGGGGGCAGTCCGGAGTGGCGGCAGCGGCGTCGCGCAGGCTGGCCAGAAGACGTCGGTAACCGACGGTGGCCACGGCTCCCAGCAGGTCGCTCTTGTCGCTGAAGTGACGATAGGGCGCGGTCTGGGAGACGCCAATCCCACGTGCGAGTGCCCGCAGACTCAGCGCTTCCATGCCCAGATCTTCAAGCTGCTCCACCGCGGTGTCCAGAAGCTCCGCCCGCAGGTTGCCGTGGTGGTAGCTTTTCTGTCCTGCCTCTTGTCTCACGTGGTGCGCAGTCTAGGGCAGCAGATGCTGAACGGCGTCCCGCTCCTCGGCCAGTTCCTGCTCCGTGGCCTGCATTTTCAGGCGGCTGAAGTCGCCGACCTCAACGCCCTGGACGATTTCCCAGTCACCGTTCTTGCAGCGGCAGGGAAAGGAGTAGATCAGGCCCTTGGCAATGCCATAGGAGCCGTCGGAGTAAACGCCCATGGAAACCCAGTCGTTACCCTCGGTACCCAGCGCCCAGGAGCGCATATGGTCGATGGCGGCATTGGC
>JBLRXF010000266.1:0-4574 GCA_047920875.1 Haliea sp.
ACCACGATAGGGGCACCCTGCGCCCGCAGGTAGGCCAGCGCGGGCGCCAGCTCGGTGAAGTTGCCGTAGGCGCCGGTGGGGATCTGGTGCCGGGCGAGAAAATCCTTGGTGAAGGCCTTGGAGCCCTCCAGCTGGGCCGCACCCTGGCGCGGGCCAAAGCAGCGCAGGCCGCGCTCGCTGAAATAGTCCACCACGCCCGCCACCAGCGGCGCTTCCGGGCCGACGATGGTCAGGGCGATGTCCTGCTCGCGGGCAAAGGCCGCCAGGCCCGGGAAATCCATGGTGTCCAGGGCAACATTCTGTACACCCGACTCGGTGGCGGTGCCGGCATTGCCCGGCGCCACATAGACCTGCTCCACCGCTGCGGCCTGTGCTGCCTTCCAGGCCAGGGCATGCTCGCGGCCGCCGCTGCCGATAATCAGTATCTTCATTGCCTTGCTCCCGGATTCAGTGGCGGAAATGGCGCATGCCGGTGAAGACCATGGCCATGCCGTGCTCGTCCGCCGCCGCAATCACTTCCTCGTCGCGGATGGAGCCGCCAGGCTGGATAACCGCGGCAATGCCCGCCTGGCCGGCGCTGTCGATGCCGTCGCGGAAAGGGAAGAAGGCGTCGGATGCCATCACCGACCCCTTGACCGCCAGCCCCGCGTGCTCGGCCTTGATTGCGGCGATGCGGGCGGAGTTGATCCGGCTCATTTGGCCGGCGCCCACGCCCACGGTCTGGCCATTGCTGGCGTAGACAATGGCGTTGGACTTGACGAATTTGGCCACCTTCCAGGCAAACAGCAGGTCGCGCATCTGCTGCTCACTCGGGTGCAGCTTGCTGACCACTTTCAGCTCCGCCTCGGTCACCATGCCCAGATCGCGGTCCTGCACCAGCAGGCCGCCGTTGACCCGCTTGTAATCCAGTGCCGGGCTGGACGCGCCCCAGTCACCGCAGGCCAGCAGGCGCACATTCTGCTTCGCGGCCACCACCTGCTGCGCCTCCAGGCTCACGCTGGGCGCTATGATGACCTCAACGAACTGGCGCTCAACAATGGCCTGGGCCGTCGCGGCATCCAGCTCGCGGTTGAAGGCAATGATGCCGCCAAAGGCCGACTCGGGGTCGGTGGCGAAGGCCAGGTTGTAGGCATCCAGCAGGTTGCCGGCCACGGCCACGCCGCAGGGGTTGGCGTGCTTGACGATAACGCAGGCCGGCTCGGCGAAGTTCTTCACGCACTCCAGCGCCGCATCGGTATCAGCAACGTTGTTGTAGGACAGCTCCTTGCCCTGCAGCTGGCGCGCGCTGGCCACGTTGCCGGCCTCGGGGTCGTGTTCGGTGTAGAAGGCGGCCTTCTGGTGCGGGTTCTCGCCGTAGCGCATCTCCTGCACCTTGTGAAACTGGGTATTGAAAGTGCGCGGGAAGCTCTCCGAGCCCCCGGATACCAGGCTGCCGAAGTGGTTGGCGATGGCGCCGTCATAGGCCGCGGTGTGTTCGTAGGCCTTGATCGCCAGATCGAAGCGGGTTGCCAGGGTGGTGGCACCGTTGTTGGCGCCCATTTCCTCGAGGATGCCCTCGTAGTCGCCGGCATTGACCACGATGTTGACCCAGCGGTGGTTCTTGGCGGCGGCGCGGACCATGGTGGGCCCGCCGATGTCGATGTTCTCGATCGCATCTTCCAGGGTGCAATCCGGCTTCGCTACCGTTGCCGCGAAGGGATACAGGTTGACCACCACCATGTCGATAGCGTCGATGCCGTGTTCGGCCATCACCGCGTCATCCTGGCCGCGGCGAGCGAGGATGCCGCCGTGAACCTTGGGGTGCAGGGTTTTGACCCGACCGTCCATCATCTCCGGGAAGCCCGTGTAATCCGCCACCTCGGTCACTTCAAGGCCGCTGTCCTGCAGCAGACGGTAGGTGCCGCCGGTGGACAGCAGCTCCACCCCCAGCTCGCGCAGAGCGCTGGCGAAGTCCACAATGCCGGTTTTATCGGAAACGCTGAGCAGCGCGCGCTTGACGGTTACGGGATGGGAGTCAGTCATGGGTTCGGGATAGCCTGTCAGCGTTAGTCGGAGAGAAGATTGTATTGCTTGAGTTTCTTGCGCAGGGTGCCGCGGTTCAGCCCCAGCATGTTGGAGGCGCGAGTCTGGTTGTTGCGGGTGTGTTGCATGACTTCCCGCAGCAGGGGCGCTTCCACCTGTGACAGCACCAGCTCGTAGAAGCCCGTGGTTGCCTGGCCGTCGAGCTCGTCCAGATAGTTGCGGACGGCGCGGGTGACCGCGTCGTGGAGGTGATTGCCTGGCGCCGCTGCGGCGCTGGTGCTGCTGTCGATCGCAGTTACGGTGGCTGCAGGCAGGTCAGACGTTTCGGGCCGGGTCATGCTGCAAGGTCCTTGGCGCTAGCGCGCAGATTCAGTTGTTCTATCATGCGCAGTTGTGCGCAGCCATCGGTCAGACTATTGAAAGCCTGGCGGCACTCTGCAGACCCGGGGTGATATTCCAAGAACCAGCCGACGTGCTTGCGGGCGATGCGTGCGCCCATGAAGTCGCCGTAAAATGCGTGCAGGGCGCTGACGTGAGCATGCAGCGTGGCCAACTGTTCCTCAATATCCGGTTCTGGCGGCGTGACTCCGGTTGCCAGTCGGGCAGCAATCTGGCCACACAGCCAGGGCCTGCCCTGGGCGGCGCGGCCGATCATCACGCCGGCGGCGCCGCTGTGGCGCAGTACCGCCTCCGCTTTCTCAGCCGAGTCGATATCGCCATTGGCGAACACCGGGAAATCCGTTGCCGCGACAATGGCGGCAATGGTGTCGTACTCGGCTTCACCGCGGAAGGCGCAGGCGCGCGTGCGTCCGTGCACGGCGAGGGCAGCGATCCCGGCATCCTCGGCAATACGGGCAATGCTGACGCCGTTACGTGCTGACGGTGATGAGCCGGTGCGGATCTTCAGGGTGACGGGTACCGCCACGGCGGCAACAACGGCTTCAAGAATGGATCGGACCAATGTTTCATCAGCCAGCAGGGCCGATCCCGCGGCCTTGCGACACACCTTCTTTGCCGGACAGCCCATGTTGATATCGATGATCTGGGCGCCCAGGGCCACGTTATAGCGCGCGGCCGCGGCCATCTGCAGGGGGTCATTGCCGGCGATCTGCACCGAGCGGGGTTCAATCTCCGCGTCGTGACGGGTGCGTAGAAGGGTTTTGTTGGTGCTGCGCAGAAGCGGATTGGCGTTGACCATTTCCGAGACCACCAGCCCCGCACCCAGTCTGGCGCAGAGCTGCCGCAGCGGCAGATCGGTCACACCCGCCATGGGCGCGAGGGCCACGGGGTTGGATAGCTTGTAGGGCCCGATTTGCAGCATTCGAAGTGCACACAGCGGTCTTCTCAAGAGGGCGCGTATGATACTCGACCGCTTCCCGCGGTTAAAGCGCGTTGGCTAAAAAATCGCCAATCGCTTCAGCCGGCGACCGGGTCAGGCCAGGATTCCGCGCAGGCAGACCCAGTCCTCGCGCTCGCCGACCACGGTGAGTTGCAGGCGATCGCTGTAGTGAGCACACAGCTCCGCAGCCTGGGTATTGAGCAGCCCCGACAGCATCAGCGTGCCGCCCGGCTGGAGCAGCCCGAGCAGGGTGTCTGAGAGCGCCATCAGGGGGCCTGCGAGAATGTTGGCTACCACCAGGTCGGCGCGCCCTTGCCAGTGGGCGATAGCCTCAGCGCCTGGCAGCGCGACTTCGAGATCCGCCTCGGGCAGCTGGTTGCGCGCGCAGTTGTCGCGGCTGGCGACCAGCGCCTGGGGGTCGTTGTCCACTCCCAGCGCTTGGGCGGCGCCCAATTTCAGGGCGGCCACCGCGAGTATGCCCGAGCCGCAGCCGTAGTCCACGACCTTGCAGCCGGCCAGGGCCATGCCATCCAGCTCCGTCAGGCACAGCGCGGTGGTTGGGTGGGTGCCGGTACCGAAAGCCAGGCCCGGGTCCAGCAGCAGGTTGACGGCCTCCGGCTCAGGGGGTTCCAGCCAGCTGGGGCAGACCCAGAGGCGCTTGCCGAAGCGCATGGGGCGATAGTGGGAAATCCACTCCCGCTCCCAGTCCTTGTCTTCCAGTATCTCCACGCGCTGGTTGCAGGTTGCCAGCAGCGTCGGCGGGAACTGCGCCAGCGCGGCGTCCATGTCCGTGTCCGCGGTGAAGAGGCCGGTGAGGCGGGTCTGGTGCCACAGCGGCGTTTCGCCGACGCCGGGCTCCAGGACTGGCTGGTCGGCATTGTCTTCCATGGTCACCGCGACCGCACCCGCAGCCAGCATCAGCGCTTCCAGCGCTTCGATCAGCTCCGGGCTTGTGTCCAGCCGCAGTTGTAGCCAGCTCACGGCGTCAGTTCCAGTCTTCCAGCTTGCTCTCGAGGTAGTGAATGCTGACTCCACCGGCCTGGAAAGAGCGGTCTATCACCAGCTCCCGGTGCAGGGCTGTATTGGTGCGGATGCCCTCGATGACCAGTTCATCCAGAGCCTGGCGCATCCGCGCCAGGGCGCGTTCGCGGGTCTCTCCATAGCTGATAATCTTGGCGATCAGGGAGTCGTAGAACGGCGGCACGGTATAGCC
>JBLRXF010000267.1:0-4567 GCA_047920875.1 Haliea sp.
AAAGCCTGTGGTGGTAGTGATCGAGATGGTCATGAACAGGCCGTGGATGATGCTGTCCTCCACGGTGAGGACGTCGCTCAGGATCAGGTAGCTGCAGGTGATTGCGATGCCGATCAGCAGCACGCCAATGAAGAAGCGCGATTCGGAATCCGCCCGGTAGGCACTCAGGCTGCGCCGGCGCCAGGACAGGAAATGCAGGCCGAAGTTGAGGGCGGAAATCACCATGAACAGGCTGCAGATCAGAAGGATACTGTTGCTCTCGAAGTAGCCCATGCTGGCATCGTGGGTGGAGAAGCCGCCGATGGCCACAGTCGAAAAGGCGTGGGCCACCGCGTCGAAGCCGCTCATGCCCGCCGCCCAGTAGGCCAGCGCGCAGACCACGGTCAGCGCCAGATAGACAAAAAACAGCGCCTTGGCGGTCTCGGCAATGCGCGGCGTGAGCTTGCGATCCTTGGTCGGCCCTGGAATTTCCGCCCGATACAGCTGCATGCCGCCGATACCCAGCATTGGCAGCACCGCCACCGCGATAACGATAATCCCGATACCGCCCAGCCACTGCAGCAGCTGCCGGTAAATAAGGATAGAGCGGGGCAGATTGTCCAGCCCGGTAATGACCGTAGCGCCGGTAGTGGTCAGCCCGGAAATGGATTCGAAAATGGCATCCATGGGGCTGAGTTGCAGGCCCTCGGTGAGGATGAAGGGCAGCGAGCCCGCAATGCCGAGTACCGTCCAGAACAGCGAGGTCACCAGGAAACCGTCGCGAATCCGCAGTTCGTGGCGCACATGCTGTACCGGCAGCCAGAGCAGCAGGCCGGCAACAAAGGTCAGCCCCAGGGCGCTGGCGAAGCTGGTAATGGTGTGATCGTCATCCAGCAGGGCAAATCCCAGGGGCACCAGCATCGTGCTGCTGAACAGCATCAGCAGCAGCCCGAGGATACGCATCGAGATGGTCAGGTGCACAGCGAGGGCTTAGGAAAAGAAGCCGAAGCCGACCGCGAACAGTTTCTCCACGGCCGAAATCTTGTTGCGATCGAGCAGGAACAGCACCACGTGATCACCTGCTTCCACCATAACGTGCCCGTGCGCGATCAGCACTTCGTCACCGCGGACAATGGCACCGATGGTAACTCCGTCCGGGAGCGTGATCTCGTCAAGGCGCCGACCCACTACCCGGGACGAGTAGGCGTCGCCGCGGGCGGTGACCTCGATGGCCTCCGCAGCGCCGCGGCGCAGGGAGTGCACAATGCTGATATCGCCGCGGCGCACATGGGTCAGCAGGCTGCCGATGGTGATCTGCTGCGGCGAAATCGCGATATCGATCTCGTCGCCGACCAGGTCGGCATAGGCCGGGTTGGTGATCAGGGTGATGACCTTTTTTGCCCCCATGCGTTTTGCCAGCATCGACATCATGATGTTGGATTCATCGTTGTTGGTCAGCGCGCAGAACACGTCGGTGGCTTCAATGTTTTCCGATGACAGCAGCTGCGGCTCGGAGGCGCTGCCGTGCAGGACGATGGCGTGTTTGAGGGATTCCGACAGTACCCGGCAGCGCGGATAGGACTGCTCAATGACCTTGACCTGATAGCGGCCCTCGATGCTTTGGGCCAGGGTGGCGCCAATATTGCCACCGCCGGCGATAATCACGCGGTGATAGGGTTTGTCGACCTTGCGCAGCTCCGACATGACCTTGCGGATGTCCTTGCGCGCGGCAATGAAGAAGACCTCGTCATCCGCCTCGACGATGGTGTCACCCTCGGGAATGATGGCCCGGTCGCGGCGGAAGATGGCGGCCACCCGGGTATCGACTTTGGGCATGTGCTTGCGAATGTCCTGCAGCTCATGGCCGACAATGGGGCCACCGTGGTAAGCACGCACCGCCACCAGCTGCAGCCGCCCCTCGGCAAAGTCCAGTACCTGTAGCGCACCCGGGTTGGCGATCAGCTCGACGATCGCCTTGGTCACCAGCTGCTCGGGCCCGATGATGACGTCCACCGGCACATGGTCGGGGGTGAATAGCTGCTCCTGGTAGGCGAGGTAGTTGGGCGAACGCACCCGGGAGATCTTGGTGGGGGTGTTGAATAGCGAGTGGGCAATCTGGCAGGCCATCATGTTGATCTCGTCGCTGTTGGTCACAGCAATCAGCATGTCCGCGTCCTCGGCGCCAGCCTGGTAGAGCACGTCGGGATGTGACGCGCCGCCGGTCACAGTGCCGATGTCCAGGCGGTCCTGCAGTTCCCGCAGGCGATCGGCATCCGTATCCACCACGGTGATGTCGTTCTGCTCATTGGCCAGATGTTCGGCCAGGGTGCCACCAACCTGACCGGCGCCGAGAATGATGATCTTCATTGCTGGGGTGACCCCCCGGAGATTTTCTGCACCTTAAAGAAAAGGCTGCTGAAATGTAAGTGGCGACCAGGGAAATAGTGCACTGCGCCGCCCGCCTCAGATGCGCCGCTGCAGCAGGCTGAAAAACAGCCCATCCGGCCCCCCGCTGACCGGCAGCAGCTGCACGCCTTGGCTGCGCTGCTCCCCGGGTACCTTGAGTGGCTGCAGGGCGGCGTCCCCGGTGGCTTCGAGAAAGCGCGCTACCACCGCGCTGTTCTCCGCTTCCAGCACCGAGCAGGTGACATACAGCAGGGTGCCCCCGGGCTGCAACAGGGGCCAAAGCCCCTGCAGAATCCACAGCTGCTGTGCCGCGAGCGCGGCGATGTCGTCCTCACGACGCAACAGCTTCACGTCCGGGTGGCGGCGGATCACCCCGCTGGCAGAGCAGGGCGCATCCACGAGGATGCGGTCAAAACGACGTTCCTGCAGGGCTGTCGGTGGTGCGGTGGCATTGCCCTGCAGCACCTCGGCCTGCAGTGAGAGCCGCTGCAGGTTGTCCTGCACCCGCTGCAGCCGGGCGGCATCCACATCCATCGCGGTCAGGGCGATGGACGGTTCCAGTTCCAGCAGGTGGCAGGCCTTGCCGCCGGGTGCGGCGCAGGCGTCCAGCACCCGCTCACCCGCCCGGGGTGCCAGTATATGCGCCGCCAGCTGGGCCGCCTCATCCTGCACGCTGGCCCAGCCCGCGGCGAAACCGGGCAGGGCCGCGACATCCACCGCCTGCCGCAGGTAAATGGCCTCCTGCGCCATCTGCCCCGCTGACGCCGCAATGCCGGCTGCCGCCAGCGCAGCCAGGTAGTCATCGCGGCTGCCGTGCTGGCGATTGACTCGCAGTACCATCGGCGGCTGCTCGTTGTTGGCTGCCATGATGGCGGCCGCCTGCGCCGGCCAGTCCCGCTGCAGGGCGTCGAACAGCCAGTCCGGGTGTGCGGCGAGGGCGGCGGGAGACAGCTTGCCAAGCAGGTCCTGCCGCTGCCGCAGATAACTGCGCAGCACGGCGTTGCACAGGCCCTTGGCCCAGGTCTTGTTCAGGGCCCTGGTCGCGGCGACGGTGGCGGCTACCGCGGCGTGATCCGGCACCCGGGTTTCCTCCAGCTGGTACAGACCCAGCAGCAGCAGCGCTTCAATATCCCGGTCACGGGTCTTCAGCGGCTTGCTCAACAGTTGCCGCAGCTGTGGCTGCAGGCGCGGGTAGTAGCGCAGGGTGCCGTAGCACAGCTGCTGCAATAGTCCGCGATCACGGGCGCCAACGGTTTCCAGCGCGGCCGGCAGCAGCTGGTTGAGGGACCCGCCCTCCAGCACTCCGGCTATCGCGAGGGCTGCCGCTGCCCGCGTATCAGTGGTCATGAGCTGGCGTCCGCGGCTGCGGCGGGTGCAAAGCGGTTACCCGGGACAAACAGGGCGCTGCGTGCATTGAGCAGTTCGCCTGCCGGCAGGGCCTTGCCCCCCGGCAGCTGCAGCTGCTGGATGCGCAGGGCACCCTCGCCGCAGGCGACCAGAATACCGTCGCGGTCGGCGGTGAGAATGGTGCCGGGACTGGCCGCGCCCGCCGTTGTCGCGAGATCATCGGCCTTTGCCGCCCAGATCCGCACCCGCTCCCCCGCAAGCACGCCATAGCAGACCGGGAACGGATTGAAGGCGGCTATGGTCCGGGCCAGCTCTGCGGCGCCGCGAGTCCAGTCCAGGGCAGCTTCTGACTTGTCGATTTTGCGGGCGTACGTGGCCCCGGTTTCGTTCTGCGCCGTGGCGGTTGCCAAAAAGGCAGGCAGATTATCGAGAACATGCAGCAGCAAGGGCGGCCCCAGTTCGGCCAGCCGGTCATGCAGCACGCCCGCGCTGGTGCCGGGCACCAGCGGCAACCTGGCCTCCGCCAGCATGGCACCGGTATCCAGCCCCTCGTCCATCTGCATGATCGTGACGCCGGTGTCCGCATCGCCGGCGAGGATCGCGCGCTGGATCGGCGCCGCGCCGCGCCAGCGCGGCAGCAGCGAGGCATGCACATTGAGGCAGCCCAAACGCGGCGCGTCCAGGATCGCCCTGGGCAGGATCTGCCCGAACGCCACGACCACGGCGGCGTCCAGGTTCAAGGCCGCGAAGTCCTCCTGAACGCGCGCGTCCCTGAGGCTTTCCGGGACGGCGACTTCGATCCCGCGCCGCTCAGCTTCCTGCTGCACCGGGCTGG
>JBLRXF010000268.1:0-4552 GCA_047920875.1 Haliea sp.
CTGCCATGTGCCCCCAAAGCGCGTATAATCCCGCCTTTTTCCAGCAGGTTCACCCATGCCAGAGCTGAGCAAAGCGATTGCCGCGCGACGCACGTTTGCCATTATCTCCCACCCGGACGCGGGCAAGACGACTATTACCGAAAAGTTGCTGTTGCTGGGCAACGCGATCCAGGTGGCGGGCAGCGTCAAGGGCAAGCGCGGCCCCCACGCCACGTCCGACTGGATGAGCATGGAGCAGGAGCGGGGGATCTCCGTGACGTCCTCGGTCATGCAGTTCCCCTACCACGGCCGCACCGTCAACCTGCTGGATACGCCCGGACACGAGGACTTTTCCGAGGATACCTACCGCACCCTGACCGCCGTGGACTCGGCCTTGATGGTGATCGACGGCGCCAAGGGCGTGGAAGATCGCACCATCAAGCTGATGAATGTCTGCCGTCTGCGGGATACGCCGATCTTCAGCTTCGTCAACAAGATGGACCGGGATATCCGCGATCCCATCGAGCTGCTGGACGAGATTGAGCAGGTGTTGGCGATCCAGGGCGCGCCAATCAACTGGCCCATTGGCATGGGTCGCGACTTCAAGGGCGTTTACAACCTCTATACGGATGTGATTCATCTCTACACTCCCGGGCAGGGCAGCGTGCTGCCGGACGACCGGCGCATTGCCGGCCTGGCCAGCGATGCTGCCCGGGAACTGCTGGCGGACGAATACGGTGCTTTTGTCGAGGAGATCGACCTGGTGCGCGGCGCCAGTCACGCGTTTGATGCCGACGCGTTCCTGGCCGGCAAGCTGAGCCCGGTGTTCTTCGGCACCGCATTGGGCAATTTTGGTGTCCGGGAGATGCTTGACGATTTTGTCGAGTGGGCGCCGCCGCCCCTGGGCCGCGAGGCACAGGAGCGCGATGTCAGCGCGGGGGAGCCGGAGTTCAGCGGCTTTGTGTTCAAGATCCAGGCCAATATGGACCCCCGGCACCGGGACCGGATCGCCTTTATGCGTCTATGCTCCGGCCGCTATGACAAGGGTATGAAGATGCGCCACGTGCGCCTCGGCAAGGAGGTGCGCATCGCCGATGCGGTGACCTTCAAGGCGGGGGAGCGGGTGCTGGTGGAGGAGGCGGTCGCCGGTGACATCATCGGGCTGCATAACCACGGCACTATCCAGATCGGCGATACCTTCACCGCCGGTGAGGACCTCAATTTCACCGGCATTCCCCATTTCGCCCCGGAGATGTTCCGCCGCATCCGCCTGCGCGACCCGATGAAGGCCAAGCAGCTGCAGAAGGGCTTGCAGCAACTGTCGGAGGAGGGCTCTACCCAGGTCTTCGCGCCGCTGAAGAACGCCGATCTGATCGTCGGCGCGGTGGGACAGCTGCAGTTCGAGGTGGTGGTCTATCGCCTGGCCGATGAGTACAAGGTGGAGGCGCTGTATGAGCCGGTCAATGTCTATACTGCCCGCTGGGTGCACTGCGCAGATCCCCGGAAACTGGAAGAGTTTCGCAAAAAAGCGGCGGACCAGCTGTCAATAGACGGTGGCGGGCATTTGACCTATCTCGCGCCCACCCGCGTCAATCTGGCGCTGATGGAAGAGCGCTGGCCCGATATCCAGTTCCTGGCCACCCGGGAACACTGAGGGGCCATTGGTCAGGGCAGCAGGGGCTCGATATCCCCGGCGATGTCTTCGGGCTTGGTGGTGGGCGCATAGCGTTTGACCACCTTACCCTCGGTGTCGATGAGGAACTTGGTGAAATTCCACTTGATGCCCTGGGAACGCAGGGCGCCGGGAGCGGCCTGCTTCAGGTGCTTGAACAGCGGATCGGCGCTGCCACCGTTGACATCGATCTTGCCAAACACGGGGAAGCTGACGCCGTAGTTGAGCTGACAGAACTCCACAATCTCGTCATTGCTGCCCGGGTCCTGCCTGCCGAATTGATTGCAGGGGAAGCCGAGGATGGAAAAGCCGCGGTCGTGGAACTTCTCGTAGAGTTTCTCCAGGCCGGCGAACTGGGGGGTGAAGCCGCACTTGGACGCTGTGTTCACCACCAGCAGCACCTTGCCCCGGTAGTCCTCCAGGGACTGCGTCTTGCCGGTCGCGGTCTGGCAGCTGAACTCGTACACGGTAGAGGGCATATCGCTTTCTCCTTGGTCGGCAGCCATCGCATGGCCCCGGAATCCTTGTTACGCCTCGGCACTGCTGCGGGATCAGCGGGCGTCAGTTATGCCCCTGACGCCTCCAGGGGGACCTGCATTTGCTGCAACAGCATGCCCATGCGCTTGCGCTGATTCTTGAGTGCGTACTCCAGCTCCCGCAGTTTGCTGCGCACGGCGGCGTGTTCCCACTTCTCGAGCATGTGCAGGCGACGTGCTTCCAGCGCGTCCTCGATCTCGGAAACCTTGCGCTCATAGCGCTCTGACTGCAGCGCCCGCCACTGGTTGATGGATTCGGTGAACAGCTGATACTCGCGCTCCAGCAGTTCGCGCAGGGTCTCGTTGCCTGTCTGCTCCTCCAGTTCCCGCCGGGCCCTCGCGAACTGGGCGTCCACCATGGCGCGCTGAATCCTGAAGTCCGGCACCCGGTTCAGATTGCGTGCGAGGCCGAGCCTGGCACAGGCAGCGATCAGCCATTTGGTCGGATCCCACTGCCACCAGCGGATCCCGTTGCGGTAGTCGTTCTGGAAGATGTGGTGGTAATTGTGGTAGCCCTCGCCATAGGTCAGAAAGGCCAGCACGCCGTTGTCCCGGGCGCTGTTGTCTTCGGTATAGGGGCGCGTGCCCCAGAAGTGAGCCAGCGAATTGATAAAGAAGGTGACATGGTGGTTGACCACCAGCCGCAGCAGGCCCACCAGCAGCACAGTGCCGATGACGTCGCCCAGGATGGCACCCAGCAGCAGGGCCGGGGCCAGATTCATGAAGGTGGTCAGGGCCACGTAGTGGCGATGCTGGAACATCACGATCGGATCGCGCTGCAGATCCCTCGCGTTGCTGAAGTCGTTGTCGCCGCTGGGGTAGTTGCGCAGCATCCAGCCCATGTGGCTGAACCAGAGTCCGCGGCCGGCGGAGTAGGGGTCCTGTTCATTGTCATCGACATGGCGATGATGGCGGCGGTGGTCTGAGGCCCAGATCAGGATGCTGTTCTGCAGGGCGCCGGCGCCCCAGAGGGCATAGAACCACTTCAGGGCGGGGTGCGCCTCGTAGGCCTTGTGTGCCCACAGGCGGTGATAGCCGCCGGTGATCGACAGCCCGTTGAGGTACAGGAACACCAGCGCCCACAGCCATTGTGCGGCGGAGAAGCCGTGATAGAGCCCCCACAGTGGGACGAGGATCAGGGCCAGGAGCGGAAAACCGACAAATATGACGACGTTGACTGGAATCAGAGGCGGTTTGGCTGGGGCATTGGGCATACGGTCTTGCGGCTCCGGAGATTGGGAATCGAGGGCGATTCTAGCCTGTTGGATACGAGATGTCTGTACGGGCGGCCGCATGTCAGGGCAGCCGCAGGCTGACCAGCAGCGGATTGTGGTCGGAACTGTCCACGGGGATCGCATAGGCGGCGGCTGTTTCCAGGCCCCGTATCAGGATATGGTCCAGCGGGTTGCCAAACACGGTGGTGCGCAGGTCGTGCTTGAACTCCACGGCGGTCAGATCGTGGCTGGCCATGAACTCACTCACCGCCCGGACCCGCAGCGGATTCCAGGTGTTGAGATCCCCCGCGATCAGTACCGGGCCTTCGTGCCGCTCTATCACCGCCGACAGGGCCTGCAACTGCTCGCGGTAGCGGGTGAGGCCGAAGCTGAAATTGACCGAGTGGATATTGATGGCCAGCAGGCGGTCCTCCCGTCCCAGCAGGGGGTATTCGGTGACCGCGGTTGCCTTGGGCGTTCGCAGCAGCGGCTCCTTGGCAGAAAAGTCGCATTCCAGGCTCGCCTTGTGACGACTCAGGGTCATGACGCCAGTGGTTTTTCTGCCATTGGTCCACCCGGGCGCAAAGGACTGGTGGCGGGTCTCGAGAAGGGTGTCACCAATCGCGGTGTCAATTGCCGCCTCCTGCAGGAAGGCCAGCTCGACGCCCGCGGAGAGCTGCTGCAGGTCCGCCAGCCAGCCGCTGTTGCCGGCTTTCTGAATGTTCCAGCTGAGGATTTGCAGGTCCGGGCCCAGTGCCGCACCTTCGCTGAACACGGTACTGCCGAGGCCGGCGGCGCAGTCCTCGGCGGAGATGTTCTCGGCAGGCACCTGTGCCGACAGCAACAGCAGGCCGGCTGCGGCGAGACTGCGCAGTGCCTGGTGGGCCTGAGAAATGGCGGATCTGCTCATGGTTGGCATCGCAAATGACTGGTGGCGTGTTGTAGCACTCTGCGACCCCGGGCGCCAGTGCTTGCGGATGCCTTTGAACGCTGACGCTGGGCTTGGTTCCCCAGTCCGGTTCTTGACTCAGGTCCGCTCCAGGTAGGACTGGTACTCGAGGAGCGAGATTCTGTGCCGGAATTCGGCCACCTCCTGCGCCTTGGTGAGGGTGAATATGCGCTGCAACTCGCCACCCAGGGCGGTGCGAATG
>JBLRXF010000269.1:0-4531 GCA_047920875.1 Haliea sp.
CTGCGGGCGGAGCCAAGGTCATGGTAGTGGAAAAAGCGCCGGTCACCGGAGGCACCACGGCCAAATCAGGTGCTGTATTCTGGATCCCGAATCACTACGGTTTGAAGGCCAGGGGCATCGAAGACGATCGCCTCAGCTGTCTGCAGTATCTATGCCGCTACGCCTACCCCGCTCACTACAACGCAGACCTCCCCTACCTCGGACTGCCCGAAGAGGACTACGCCAAGATCGCGGCCTTTTACGATCACGGGGCAGAGATGACCGACTTCATTCGCAAAAATGGCGCCATGCTGGTACGCGAATGGCGCATGTGGGACCTGGACAAAGACGCCCCCGATTACCTGGCACATGTCCCGGAAAACCGCGTGCCCAGGGGTCGATCACTGGCGACAGCAACCGCCGATGGCGATTACGCCCATGGCTTCGGCATGATCGAACAGCTGGAGGGATGGCTCAAAGCGAGGAATGTACCGGTACTGACCAGTCACCGGGTCACCGATGTCCTTACTCACCATGGCGAAGTGATTGGGGCAGTGGCGCAAACCGGCGATCGCAGCATCAATATCCGAGCCTCGAAAGGTGTCATCTTCGGTACTGGAGGCTATGTGCACAACGTGGCCATGGTCCATGCCCATCAGGAGATGTTTATCTACGGCTCCTGTGGTCAACAATCTGCGACCGGAGATTTTATTGATATTGCAGGGCGCGTGGGTGCGCGCCTTGGCAATCTGCAGGGCGCGTGGCGCACGCAGGTCGTGCTGGAGCAGGCTCTGCAGAACCGGGCGGTCGGCACCGGCATGTTCGTCCCACCGGGCGATTCCATGGTAATGGTCAACAAATACGGTAAGCGGGTAGTGAACGAGCACCGAAATTACAACGACCGCACCCAGGTTCACTTCGAGTTCGACATCACCAGTGCCGACTACCCAAACCAGCTCCTGTTCATGATCTACGACCGCCGCACAGCGGAAACCACCGGGCCCAACGGCGGACAACCGGAGATACATGCCAAAGCCAGCCACGTCATCTCTGCCGCTTCACTGGAAGAGCTTGCAGGCAAGGTGGGCGCAAGACTGAGCGAATTGGCACCGCACACGGGCAATTTCCAGCTCGATGACAGCTTCCTTGAAGGATTGAACACTACCGTGGAACGCTTCAACCGTTTCGCGCTGGCGGGCAAGGACAGCGATTTCAGCCGCGGCGACTATGAATATGACGTGGAATGGCACCCGGTGTGGACCGATTTCCAGAAGGATCGTGGACACGAGCCAAATCCTTACCCCAATACCACTATGCACCCCCTGGCTGAGGAGGGCCCGTACTACGCCATCATTCTGGCACCGGGAGCGCTAGATACCAACGGTGGCCCAGTGACCAACCACAAAGCCCAGATTCTGGACGCCGACAACCAGCCCATTCCCGGCCTCTACGGCGCGGGAAACTGCATCGCCAGTCTGTCCCGCAATGCCTATTACGGCGCTGGAGGCACGTTGGGACTGGCCATGACCTTTGGCTACATAGCAGCCATGGATGCGCTTCAGCAAACGCAGCGAGAAGCATGACGTTATGCGCCTCACACTGACAATCGCAGTTCTGGCCGCAATGCTCTCGGGCGAGGCCAGGGCTGGCGAGACTGACATCGGCGCGGTTTCGTTCAGCACGGAGATTACTCCGCTGCTGACACGGCGCTGCGCAGTCTGTCACATCACCGGAGAGGAACCTGGCGAACTTGCCCTGGTGCCCGGCAGCGCATACGCCAGTCTGGTAGATATTCCCTCGCAGCAAAGCACCCTGTTACTGGTCGACCCGGGCGAGCCGGCAAAAAGCTATCTGTATCACAAGCTGGCTGGCAGCCATGTGGAAGCCGGAGGAGAAGGCGCAAGGATGCCATTCGCCTCACCACCGCTGCCGGACGCCCAGCTGCAGCTGGTAAGACGCTGGATACAGGAAGGGGCGCTGGATAACTGACAGCGGGTCGAGGACATGCGCCTTAGAAAAACAGTGACACAGCCATTTCAGCGCGACATGGGAACCTCTGTAAGATAGAATAAAGCAGACATTACTGTTTGTTTAATACTAGAGGAATCTCTCCATGATAAATCGCCAGATTACGCTCGCGTCACACCCCGACGGCATTCCTCTGCCCGAAAACTACGGCATGAAACAGGGGACCGTTCCGGAGCCCGGCCCGGGCCAGTTCGTTGTTCGCAATCTGTATTTCTCCCTCGAAGCCGCTATCCGCAGCTGGATGGATGGCATAGACACCTATTTTCCGCCCATCCCGATTGGCGGCGCCATACGCGGGCCGAGCGTAGGCCGCGTCGTAAGGTCCAGAAATCCGGCCTACGCAGAGGGTGAAATCGTCTGGGGGCTCAACCACTGGGAGGATTATTCACTGATGGATGAAAACTCCATCTTGCTGCAAAAGTTGCAGCCAAAGCCTGGCGTCCCCCTGTCCTACTACGTGGGCGCTCTCGGCGGCTCAGGCCAAACCGCCTACGTAGGGCTGCATGATGTTGGTAAAATCAAGGCCGGTCAGACCGTGGTGGTAAGCGCCGCAGCCGGCGCCACTGGCAGCATGGTCGGACAAATCGCCCGCATCCGCGGTTGCAAGGTAGTGGGCATAGTGGGGTCTCAGGACAAGGCCGACCTCATTACCAGTGAACTGGGAATGGACCACGCGGTCAATTACCGCGAAACGCCGGATATCACCGCCGCAGTCAGGGCTGTGTGCCCCGAGGGCGTCGACATCTACTTCGACAACGTCGGCGGCACAACCCTAGACAACATGCTGCTGTGCATGAATACCTACGGTCACATCGTCAATTGCGGCATGATCAGCGACTACAACCACCAGAACAAACCCACGCCTCTCTATAATCTGTGGAAAATGGTGGAAAAAGAACTCACCATGAAAGGGTTTCTTCTCTACAGTCACAGCGATTCCATACCGGGCGCCATGGACGACCTGCACAGCTGGATTGCGAGCGGAGAAATCAAGGTCCTGGAAAACATTACGGAAGGCATTGCCAACAGCGGGCTCGCCTACTCCGAGATGATGAAGGGCAGGACCATCGGAAAGAATCTGGTTAAACTCGATCTGCCGGAAGAGGAAGGATAAGTCTTTGCCATAAACCAGCTACGCTCCCAGGCCCTGAGTGAGGACTGCATTTCTAGAACCAATGGAGCGCAGCTGGCTAACCTCCTGGCTTCAGGGCTGGCCTTTTCTGTCCTCCAGTATTAAATCGGCAGCACGATAGGCCAGCGCCATGGCTGGGGCGTTGGTGTTGCCCGATATCAGGCCCGGCATTGCCGAGCAATCAACTACTCGCAGGCAATCTACCCCCCTGACCCGCAAGCGTGGATCCAGTACCGCAGCCTCATCAGCGCCCATGCGGCAGGTCCCTGTCGCGTGCAGACCACAGGTTGCCAGCTTGCGGAAGGCAGCAAGAATGTCTTCATCGGTCTGACAAGACTCGCCAGGCAACAGCTCGCTGACAATGTGACGGCTCAAGGCCGGCTGACTGGCATAAGCACGCATGTAGCGCACGGTTGCGATTGCCATGCGGCAGTCTTCATCAGTGGCCAGCCAGTTCGGTTCAATCGTGGCCGCCACGCAAGGGTCCGCAGACCTGATGCTGATACAACCCTCACTGGTGAGCTGCAGTAACTGGCCGTAGATGGAAAGACCGGGCTCACGGCCCATATTGGCCAAGGGCACCGGGTGATTATCGTCACTCAAGGCAAAGGTATAGCCGCCCAGGTAAAGCTGAAGATTGGGAGAGCTTGAATCATTAGTCCCCGGAACCTCATTGCTTTCACCAATACGAGCAAAGGCGCCAACCTCGAAAGGACCAGTGGCCATGGCACCGGAGCCGAAGAATTGATATTGAAAGAGGCTTCGGATCAACCCCAGCCCAAAGAAGGCCCTGTGACTACCGCCGCTGGAGTTAATTCGAAATGGCATGGCGAATGATAGATGCTCGCGCATGCGCTGCCCTACATCCGGGCTGTGATGGACAAGCGGCACCCCGGCCTTTGCCAGCAACGGTTCGGGACCGATGCCAGATAGCTGCAGCAGACGGGGACTTTCCATGGCGCCTGCAGAAAGGATAACTTCGGCGCTGCAGCGAAACACGTGGCGCTGCGCAGCAACATCCACCTCGACGCCAACCGCACGATTACCCTCGAATATGACTCGACGCACGGTAGCATCTGTAAGGACCCTGAGATTGGGTCGCTGCCGTGCAGGTTGCAGAAATGCCCGGGCAGCGCTGACGCGCCGTCCACGACGGATGTTGTGGCTGTAGTAGCCCACTCTGGCGCCCGGCTCGGCATTGAGGTCTTCTGTGCGTATCAGTCCCATCTGTTCGCCAGCCGCGATCATGTCCTCGGCAAGCGGATAGGTGAATCTGCCCGCACTGATGGTAACCGGACCACCTTCACCGCGGCTGTCGCTGGCGCCCAGCTCATGATCCTCGATCGCCTTGAAAGCAGCTTTCATGTTAGGCCACCCCCAACCGGTACAACC
>JBLRXF010000270.1:0-4523 GCA_047920875.1 Haliea sp.
CCCCGCCAGCGCCACCTGGCGTCCGGGGCTTGGCTGTACGCTCGATATCGGCGATACCGCTGCGCTGGATCACTTGCTGGTTGGTGCTGATCGGGCGGGCGCGGCGCCTGGGCTGACTTTTGCACAGGCAGAGGAGCCCGCGCTGCAGGCGGCCGTGGCGGCCCTGCTGGCTGCGGATCAGGCCGCGGGCCTGGAGACCCGGGCCCTGCTGGTGCTGCAGAATGGCAAGCTGGCCGCGGAGGGTTATGCCGAGGGGTTCGGCCCGGACAGCTCGCTGCTTGGCTGGTCCATGGGCAAGAGCGTGTTGGCGATTCTGCTCGGGCGCATGGAAGTGCTGGGCCTGCTGCCGGCGGACCCGCCCACGCCGCTGTTTGCGGCCTGGGCGCTGGATCAGCGCAGGGATGTGACCCTTGCGCAGCTGCTGCAAATGACCTCGGGGCTGGACTGGGATGAAACCTATGCGCCGGGCAGCGATTCCACGCGCATGCTGTTTCAGGCGCACAGCGCCGCCGGGGTGGCCATGGCCAGCCCGCTAGCGCGACCCCCGGGCACCTATTTCTATTACTCCTCCGGCACCAGCAACCTGCTTGCTCAGTATCTGCACGATCGCCTGGGCGGCCCCCAGGCCCAGCTCGATTTCCTGCACAGTGCGCTGCTGCAGCCTCTGGGCCTGGAGCACACGCTGTTGGAGATGGACCCTGCCGGTGTGCTGGTGGGCAGTTCCTATGTGTACAGTTCCGCCCGCGACTGGGCCAGGCTGGGGCAGCTGCTGCTGGATGGCGGGCGCATCAACGGCGAGCGTCTGCTGCCGGTAGACTGGGTGGCGCGTGCGACCCGGCACAACGGCAGCGACAATGACCCGCGCTATGGCTATCAGTTGTGGCTCAATGATGGCGGCGATAGCCTGCGCTGGCCGGACCTGCCGGCGGATGCCTACGCGATGCAGGGCAATCGGGGCCAGGTGGTGATGATGGTTCCCTCACGCGACGCGGTGCTGGTGCGCCTGGGCTGGACCGCCGGCGACTATCCGGTCTCCGCCGGTCTGGCACAGTTGCTGGCAGCGCTGCCGGCAGGGGCCTGACGCGGAGTTTGCCACTTTTCTGAGGTAACACCCTGCGCGGCAGCTGCCCCGGTAATTTTCACACTCTCTCGGCGCATTTTGTTTAAACCTAAAAAAATCATATAAAACAATGCTATATAAGGATCACCAAGAATCGGTTGAGATTTTTTCCGGGCCTGGGCGGGCGTTCATGACAAACTGTTCATGATCCGGGATCCTTGAATTTGGGTATATGTGTTACCATGTGTGCATTCACGTAACACATAGGCGATTACAGGGTGGACAAGCCGCCCCGGTCGCTACCTTCAAGGAGAGTTGTAATGAATACGTTGGCTGTAACAGTCAGATTTGCCGCCCTGGCGCTGACCGCTGCCTTTGGCAGCACTGCTTTCGCGCAGTCCGCCGGACAGGACCAGGCCGGCTTCACCCTGGCGCTGAATGATGCGCCGCCGATCCAGAACTGGGAGCCCACCCTGGCCGCCAATGACGAGCAGGCGCAGGCGCGGTCCACGGAGCGCGAGCTGCTGATCTCGGTCGAGGCCATTGCCGAGAAGCTGAACGCCCAGTTGGAAGCCAAGATGGCAGCGAAGCTCGAACTCGCCATCTGAGCGCCGGTCCCTGTTATGATCAGGCAGCAATTCCATAGACAAGGAGTGCTGCCATGCTCGAACCGCTGGCACCGCAACAGGTGTACCGCGTCTGCTCTGGTGATGGGTTTGACTTTGAAACCACCTCGGAGCTGGAATCACTGGACCTGCTCTACGGTCACGAGCGCGCTCGGGATGCCCTGAGCTTCGGTACCGCCATTCGCAGTGACGGCTTCAACCTGTATGTACTGGGCGATCCGGGACACGGCCGCCACGAGTTGGTGGCCCAGTTCCTGAACGCCCGCGCCAGCACCGAGACCCCGCCCGGGGACTGGGCTTACCGCTACAATTTCCAGGATCCCTCCCGCCCGCACCATCTCGCCTTGCCGGCGGGTATGGGGCGTCAGTTGCATGCCGACCTGGCTCAGTTGACCGATGAGCTGCGCACGGCCATTCCCGCCCTGTTCGAGAGCGAGGAGTATCAGAACCGGCTGCAGGAGATGAATCAGGCTGCGGGTGATCGCCAGCGCGATGCCATCGAGGCCATTCGTCGGGAAGCTCGCGAGCAGGATATTCTGCTGGTGTCGACGCCCAACGGCTTTACCTTTGCGCCGATCGAGGCGGCGGGGGAGAGCGACAGCATGATGTCCCCGGAGGCCTTCCGCGCCCTGCCCAGGGAAGATCGCGAGCGCATTGAGGGCACGGTCGATATCCTCCAGCGCAAGCTGACCCAGGCCATCCGTCAGATGCCGCTGCTGGCACGCGATCTGCGCCACCAGGTGGAAGCCCTGAATGCGGAAATGCTGCAAGCCGCCATCGGCGCACCGTTGGCGGAGCTGGAGGATCGGTACCGGGAGCACGACGGGGTGTTGGCGCATCTGCAGGCCTGTCGCGAAGCGATTCTGTCTCATGTCAACGTGTTCCTGACAGACAGTCCCGAGCTGTCTCCGGAGGCCGTGTTCAGCCGCTTCCAGATCAACCTGTTGGTCGACAACAGCGACTGCAAGGGCGCCCCGGTGATTTACCAGGATCTGCCCAGTCACCAGCATCTGGTCGGGCGCACCGAGCACCATGTGCACAACGGTACCCTGGTCACCGATTTCTCGCTTATTCGTGCCGGCGCCCTGCACCGTGCCAACGGCGGCTATCTGCTGATCGATGTCCGTGGCGTGCTCACCCAGCCCGGGGCCTGGGAGACCCTGAAGCGGGTGCTGCGGGCGGGCGTGATTCGCACCGAATCCCTGGAGCAGGCCTACGGCCTGATCAGCACCGTCAGTCTGGAACCCGAGCCGATCCCGCTGGACGTCAAGGTCGTGCTGCTGGGCGAGCGCCTGTTCTATTACCTGCTGTGTGAGCACGATCCGGAATTTCTGGAGCTGTTCAAGGTGCAGGCGGACCTGGAGGACGAGCTGGACCGGGACCCGGCCAATCAGGCGCTGTACGCGCGGATGATCGGCACGCTGGCGCGGGAAGCGGGCCTGCCGCCGCTGGACCGTGGCGGCGTGGCGGCGGTGATCGAGCGCGCCAGTCGTCTGGCGAACGATCAGCGCAAGCTTACCGCCCGCCAGCGCGAACTGCGCGACCTGCTGCTGGAGGCGCAGCACTGGGCCGCTGAAGCCGGCGCCAGTGTCATCGGCCGCGACCACGTCGACAAAGCGATCCTGCAGCAGCTCTGGCGCGCCAGCCGCCTGCGCGAGCGCAGCCACGAGATGATTCACCGCGGCACCGTGATGATCGATACCGCCGGTTCCGTGGTGGGGCAGGTCAACGGCCTGTCGGTACTGAGCCTGGGCGACTTCGCCTTCGGCCAGCCCTCCCGCATCACCGCGACGGCCCGCCCGGGCGGCGGCCAGCTCCTCGACATCGAGCGTGAGGCCCGCATGGGCGGTCGTATTCACTCCAAGGGGGTGATGATCATCGGCCGCTATCTGGGCAACCGTTATGCGCCGGAGGCGCCACTGTCGCTGTCGGCCAGCCTGGTGTTCGAGCAATCCTATGGTGGTGTCGAGGGCGACTCGGCCTCGGTGGCAGAGATCTGTGCGCTGGTGTCGGCGATCGCCCGGGTGGGGCTGGACCAGTCCTTCGCGGTAACCGGCTCGGTGAACCAGCGTGGCGAAGTGCAGGCGGTGGGTGGCGTGAACGAAAAGATCGAGGGCTTTTTCGACGTCTGCCAGGCACGCGGTGAGCTCAGTGGGCACGCTGTGCTGCTGCCTGCCAGCAATGTCGAACACCTGATGCTGAAGGCGGAGGTCCGCGCGGCCGTTGCCGAGGGGCGCTTCCGCATCTATCCGATTCGTCATGTGGATGAGGCTCTGGCCCTGCTGACCGGCCGCGAGATCGCCGAGCTGGATCGCCTGGTGGGCGAGCGTCTGGCGCTGTTTGCCGCTGCGATCAAGGCGGCGAAGGCCGATGGGGACAGTGATGGGGAGCAACTGCAGGAGGACGCGGACGATGAGCGCTGAAGCACTGCGGCCCGGGCCGACGGATCAGCGAGTCCTGGCCCTGCTGGATGCGTCACGCCACAGTCTGGCGGCGCTGCAGGCGGCGGTTGAGCTGGCCGCCCAGCGCCGGGCGGAACTGCTGGCCCTCTACATAGAGGATCAGGATCTGCTGCACTCGGCCGAGTTTCCTTTCGCCCTGGAGGTTGGCGCTCGCTCGGGTCTGGCTCGACCGCTCACTCCCGTGCAGATGCAGGCCACCCTGGCGCGGCAGCTACAGCGGGCGCGGGGGGCGCTGGAGGCGGCGGTGGCCGGGCGCGATCTGGCGCACTCGCTGCAGGTCAGCCGCGGCCGGGTGGTGGCCGCCGCCCTGGCCGTTGCCGGAGTGGCGTCGCGGCACCGGCGTCGGGACCGTCCGCGACCCGACGGGGGCACCGT
>JBLRXF010000271.1:0-4512 GCA_047920875.1 Haliea sp.
TCATTGAGCCCGCCGGCGCCCACATGCACGGGGGTTGAAAAATCAGGAGGACGTGGTGGTAAAGCGTATTATCTATCCGCCCATGTGGCTGGTCTTCGGTATTGCGGCGATTTTCGCCCTCAATGAGTTCTACCCGGGGCCGCGCTTCACAGGACTGGCCAGCCAGTTGGTCGGTGGTGCAATCCTGGTGGCTGGCCTGGCGCTGCTGGTCTTTGCCGGCGGCCTGTTCAAGCGTGCTGGCACCGACATGATCCCTTTCCGCGAGGTGTCTGCACTTGTCACCAGCGGCGTGTATGCGTTCACCCGCAATCCGATGTACCTCGGCATGGCCGCCATTCTGCTGGGCTGTGCGGTGACCGTGGGTGCAACGAACGCCCTGTTCGTGCCGCCGCTGTTCATGGTCATTATCGAATGGCGCTATATTCGCCCTGAAGAGGCGCTGCTCGCGGACTTGTTTCCCGGGGAGTATCCGGCTTACCGCGAGCGCGTCAGACGCTGGCTGTAGCGCTGCAGACCCCCGCTCAGCGGCTGGCGCCCATGGCCTGCGCCCGCGCCTGCGTCGCCTCTGGATCAAAGCTCAGCGGCAGCCAGCCGCTGAGCTGCTGCTCAATAATCGCGGTGAGGGCATCGATATGCCCCGGTTCGCTGTTCAGGCAGGGAATGTACTCGTAGCGCTCGCCGCCCGCCTCCAGGAAATAGTCCCGATTCTCCACCCCGATCTCCTCGATCGTCTCCAGGCAGTCCGCGGAAAATCCCGGGCAGATCATCTGCACCGAGGTGACGCCTTTGGCTGGCAGGCCTTGCAGCGTTTCATCAGTATACGGCGTCAGCCAGGGCTCGCGTCCGAAGCGTGACTGGAAGCAGGTCAGGTAATCCTCGCTGCCAAGTTCCAGTGCTTCAGCCAGCAGGCGGCTGGTCTTGTGGCACTGGCAGTGGTACGGGTCGCCCTGTTCGAGGTAGCGCTGGGGCTCCCCGTGGTAGGACATCAGCAGCCGATCAGCGCGGCCGTGCTCCTGCCAATGGCTGCGCACGCTCGCTGCAAGGGCAGCGATATAGGCCGGGTGGTCATGATACTGGGCGACAAACCGCAGCTCGGGCAGCCAGCGCCGCTGGCGGAAATCCGCCGCCACCGCGTCAAATGTGGAGCCTGTAGTGGGGCCGCTGTATTGCGGGTACAGGGGCAGCACCAGTAGCTGTCGGACGCCTTGTGCCAGCAGTGACTGCAGCTGTTCCGGAATCGAGTGAGAGCCGTAGCGCATGGCGTACTCTACCCGCACGACATCACCGTAGCGCTCCGTCAGCCGGGTTTGCAGCGCCTCGGCCTGGGCCCGGGTATGCAGCAGCAGCGGCGAGCCCTCCGGGGTCCAGACCGAACTGTAGGCCGCGGCTGACCGTGCCGGGCGCACGTTGAGGATGATGCCGTGCAGAATCATGAACCAGATCAGGCGCGGTACCTCGACCACTCTCGGGTCGGACAGAAACTCGCGCAGATAGCGCCGCAGGGCGCCTTTCTCCGGCGCATCGGGCGTGCCCAGATTGGTGACCAGCACCCCGATCTGTGGCAGCTGGCGATGATTGTAGTCATTGGTTCCACGATAGCGCATGGGGCCGCATTATCCAGTGAGTGCTGACTAAAGCCAAGCAAAGAGATGCCTCGCAGCGGACAGAGTATAGTTACGCTCTCCTTTCCTCGACGGATTACTGCAGCAGCGTATCGAGAACCACCCCGAGCAGAAACAGGGGTGTGAAGTGGCGGGTGTGGCGAAAGCAGGCGGCAGAAAACCACAGTGGCCAGAGCTTCTCCGGGTAGCTTGCGGGGCGGTTGTCGGGCTTGGGATTGCGCAGCAGCTGCAGGTTTCGGTGCAGGCTGGGCAGGCTGGCAAACACCAGCAGCAGGGGCCAAGCGAAGGCGCCCGTAAGCACCAGGCCCAGGGTCAAGCCGTACTGGGCCAGCAGCAGTGTCATTGTTGCCACCCGGGCCCGGCGTTCGCCGAGGATGACCGGCAGGGTGCGGACGGACTTTTCACGGTCCGCTGCCAGCTTGTCGGTATGCTTGCCGAACAGCACCGTAGTTGGCCCCAGAGCGAATACCAGGCTCAGCCATGCCACCTCATTGCTCCAGTTGCCCGCGACCACAAAATAGGTGCCCCCTACCATCAAGGGGCCCCACACCAATAACACCGAGGGCTCACCCAGGCCGATGTACTTGAGCGGCCAGGTGTAGAACAGCACGAAGAAGGCGCCTGCCAGCAGCAGGGCCAGGGTGGGCCCGCTGCGCACGCTCACCAGCCACAAACCCAGTGCCAGAGCAATCGCGGCGGTGAAGGCAAAGTAACGCCAGAACTGGGGCTCACTCATCAGGCCGTCTTCCAGCACGTGCACCCCGTATTGGTTGCGGTAATAGTTGTTGCGGTCGATGCCGCGACGGGAGTCGGTGTAGTCGTTGAGCAGATTATTGCTGGCGTGGGCGAACATCAGGCCCAGGGCGCAGGCCAGCCAGAGCAGGACATCGAACTGCCCGTCGCGCCAGGCCAGCAACCCCCCCAGCATCGCAGCGGTGAGCGTCATGAACAACACCGATGCGCGGCAGGCCAGCAGCCAGCGGGATACTGGATCAAGCTGCTGCCACTGGTTGGCGTTGACCCCTGGCATTCCATTGAGCGCGGCGGCCCACAGTTTGATGTCTGGCACTGCTACTGTCCTGTCTCGTGCTTCCTGATCGGCGCAGCATAGCAGGCATTGGCTGTGATGGAATGATAGGGTGGTGTGTGATCTCGATACGGGAGGTATTTTTCATGGCACCTATGCTGCGCTGGCGCTTTGGGATCGGGCAGAGCTGGGCTATCTGGAAACCGAGAGCACGGCGCTGTTGCAGCAAACCCTGGCGGTTCGGCAGTGGATGGAGGCCAATAACATCAAGGGCACTCTGCGGCTTTACGGTACGCCGGCGGAAGAGGGTGGCTCTGGCAAGGTGTACATGGTGCGCGCTGGCCTCTTCGATGATGTGGATTCCGTGCTGGTGTGGCATCCCGCTGATCGCAATGCTGCCGACATCGCCACTACCCTTGCCAACAAATCGGCCAAGTTCCGCTTCCGCGGTGTTGCTTCTCACGCCGCAGTGGCGCCAGAGCGTGGGCGCTCTGCGCTGGATGCGGTTGAGGCGATGAATCACATGGCGAACCTGATGCGCGAGCACATGCCGCAGGAGGCGCGCATGCACTATGTGATCACCAGCGGCGGTTCGGCCCCGAATGTGGTGCCGGATTTTGCCGAATCTTTTTATTATCTCCGTCACCCGCAGGCTGCGACGCTCGAACAGCTGTGGGAGCGTTTGTTGGCGACGGCAGAGGGAGCGGCAATCGGTACGGGCACCGAGCTGGAGCTGGAGGTGATTCATGGCAACCACAGTGTGCTGCCCAATGAAACGCTGGCAACGGCGATGCACCGGCGTCTCGCCACGGTCGGCGGCGTCCACTACGACGCGGCGGATCTGTCCTTTGCCACTGAGCTTGCGGAGTCTCTCGCCAGCCGCGAAGCAGACCTCGCCGCCGCCGCTGCCCGGGTTGAGCCGATGAAGCTGCTGCAGGGTATGGGTTCCACCGATGTCGGCGATGTCAGCTGGACGGTCCCTACCACGGAAATGCGTGCCGCAACCTGGGTGCCCGGCACCGCGCCTCATACCTGGCAGGCGATCGCTGCGGGTGGCACCGCAATCGGTACCAAAGGCATGCTGGTGGCGGCGAAAACCCTCGCCCTGACTGCCACGGATCTGTTCCTGCAGCCCGAGCTGCTGCGCGCTGCCCGCGATGAATTCGAGCAGCGCCGCGGCGCAGACTTCGTCTATCGACCATTGCTGGGCGATCGCGAACCGCCGCTGGACTTCCGCCGCTGAAGGACGCGCGCCCGGGGTAACTGGTTGCTTTTGAAACCAGTTACCCCGGGCGCTATACTGCGGCGACTTGTCAGTTTTGCAGGATTCGCATGCAGCACGCTCTCAGACTGAACCGCTTTCTGCCCTACCGCTGCACTGCGCTGGCGCGGACGATCAGCGTGTCCCTGTCGCGCATCTATACCGAGCGCTTTGCCATCAGCGTTCCCGAGTGGCGGGTGCTGGTGACCCTGGCGGAATACGATGAACTGCAGGCGAAGCAGATCGGCGAGCTCACCAGCATGGACAAGGTTCAGGTTTCGCGGGCGGTGGCCGGCCTGCAGGGTCGGGGACTGCTGCAGCGTCGGCCCTGTGAACGCGACAGCCGCGCCGCGCTGCTGCGCCTGAGCGCGGCCGGTGCTGATCTTTACCAGCAGATTGAGCCCGAGGTTCTGGCCTGGGAGCAGTCGCTGCTGGCGCCACTTGCACCCGCGGAGCGGACCACGCTCTTCGCCCGCAACCCCGCCAACGAGCCCGACGCCCTCGAGCGCGAGGCCCTCGACCGCTTCCACGCCGCCGAGACCGAGGGCCAGGAACCGACGGCCAACTACGTGCAGCGAACCCCCGACGGCGACTACCGCTAC
>JBLRXF010000272.1:0-4500 GCA_047920875.1 Haliea sp.
CGCGCAGGTCCTCCCTGGCCAGGTCCGGCCGTTCACCATCGCCAGGCCGCGCCACCGGGCCAGAGCCGACACCCTCCGCCCTGGGCAGCTCCGCCACCGCCGCCGCCAGCAGGGCGTCTACCTGGCGCGCTGCGGTAACGGCGGGATCCGCGGTGGTTGCCGGCAGGCTGCCAGCGTCCGCCAGCAATCCAAGGAACCGGCGCGCCGTGGCGAAACAGTCGGCTTCGCTGGCACAGCGGAGGTGGGCGACGCCGCTGTCGCGGGTATGCAGCAGGGCCGAACCGAGTTCTTCGGCGCTGGTGTCGATGCCCATGGCGGCCTTGACCAGCGGCGGCCCGGCGCTGAACAGCGAGCTGCCCTCGGCCATGATCACCAGGTCGGCGAACATGGCGGCGAGCGCGCCGTGACCAGCAGAGGTGCCGAGCACAATGGCCACGATGGGAGCGAGGCCCTGCATATCGGCCAGCAGCTGCAGGTCGCCGGGCGCGTGGGGGTAGCGCTCATCCTGGTTGCTGGCGCGCTCGCCGGCGCCGTCCAGCAGCACCAGCAGGGGATAGCGCTGTTCCAGCGCCAGCCGCACCAGGCGGGCGCGCTTGGCGGCGTTGGGGTGGCCAATGGAACCACCCTGGACGGTAAAGTCCTCCGCCAGAACGACGCTGGTCCGGCCATCGATGCGCACGGTACCTGCCACCAGGCCGTCGGCAGGCACCGGGGGGCGGCCGCCGGGATGCTGTCCACCTATCAGGGCGCCGTACTCGAGAAAGGTGCCGGGATCGGCCAGGGCCTCAATCCGCTCGCGTGCGGTCAGGCGTCCGCGCTGGTGCTGGCGGGCGATGCGCTCGCTGCCACCCATGGCAGCGGCAGCCTCCTCGCGGGAGCGCAGTTCGGTCAGCAGGGCGTCCCACTGTGTGCGGTTGTCGGTCATGGATAGCGCCCGTGTCAGCTGCGTTTTGCGTCAACATACGAGATGCAATTGGCACTGACAATCCGCGCCATCGGACGCCGGTTCAGCCTGTTGGCGTGGTGGGGGTTTTATGCCACCAATCAGGCCTTTGCCAGCGGGGCATCGAGGCCAAAGGCCTTCCATTCCGGCTCTGTCATGCAGGCAGTGAAGCGGGCGAAGTTCCACGGCCAGCTGGAAGGAATGCCCTCCGCATCCAGGTACCAGCTGACACAGCCGCCGCGATACCACACCGTGTTCTTGGCTGCCGCGATGCGCTCGGCTTCAAAGGTCTCCATGGCATCGAGGCTGGGTGCGACCTCGCTGCAGTCGCCGGCACGCAGCCGTGCCATCAGCTGGGCGATGTAGTGCCACTGGTGTTCGGCGATATCAATCAGCGAGAAATTCCCCACCGGGCCGTTGGGGCCGTTGAGCATGAACAGGTTCGGAAAGTCCGGCATGGTCACCGCCAGGTAGGCCTTGGGTCGGTCAGCCCAGAATGCTTCCAGAGTGGCGCCGTTGCGGCCGCTGATGGCCATCGGGCGCATGAAGTGATCGGCGTGGAAACCGGTGGCATAGACAATCACGTCCAGCTCGTGGAGTTCACCGTCCTCGGTGCGGATGCCGGTCGGCTCAATGCGCTGGATACCCTTGCGCACCAGGCGGCACTGTGGATGCTGGATGGCCTGGTAGTAGTCGGGGGAGAAGATCAGGCGCTTGCACAGGGGCGCGTGGTCCGGTCGCAGCTCCTCCCGCAGGACAGGATCAGTGACCGATTGCTCCAGATTGTCCAGACAGGCCTGCCCCATGGCCCTGGCAGCTTCGGATTCCATGTCAGTGATGGACTGGGTGTAGGCCTCAACAGCGGCCATGTACTCTTCGACATTCATGGCCTGCGCCAGTACCTCCGGGTCCTGGAAGGCAGCCCGTTCCTCGGCGCTGAACGTCCCGTTCTCCACCGGCATGATCCACTGCGGCGTACGCTGGTAGTGCTCCAGCAAGGCCGCCTTGCCCGCCAGTGCTGAAATGATCTGTACCCCGGTAGACCCATTGCCGATGACGCCGATGCGCTTGCCTTCCAGGGCGACACTGTGGTCCCAGCGGGCGCTGTGGAACAGGTCGCCGCGGAAAGATTCGGCGCCGGTGATGTCCGGGTAGTTGGGATGATGGAGGACACCGGTGGCAGCGATCAGGATGTCGGCGCTGTCACGGTGGCCGCTGCGGAACTGCAGCTGCCAGCGGCCGTCGCTGTAGTCCGCGCGGGTGGCTTCTTCGCCAAAACGGGTGAGCTTGTCGACGCCGTACTTGGCGGCGGTGCGCTCGAAGTAGGCCTGGATTTCCGGGCCAGGGGGCAGGTGCCGGCTCCAGTCCGGGTTGCGCTCAAAACTGTAGGTATAGAAGTGCGAGGGCACATCGCAGGTCAATCCCGGATAGGTGTTGTCGCGCCAGGTGCCGCCGACCCTGTCCGCTTTTTCGTACAGAGTGATGTCCGTGTAGCCTTCTTCCTGCAGGCGGATACCGGCGAGGATGCCGGCCATGCCGGCGCCGAGAACGATGATCCTGGGTTGGGTCGCAGACATTGGATAAAGCTCCTGAGCGTTGTGAGTCGAGGTGTGGATCCGGGAGCAACAGCTTACGGGAGCAGGCGGTTTGTGGGGATTGCATTTATGTCCAATAACAGAGCATTAATGCTAGAATTGCGCTCCCAGGATTGCGGAAGCCGAAAGCCTTGCAACAGCAAGCCCATCGAACGGTTCGTGAACGCGGTGGGCAGGAGACTCCTGCCACCACAAGCGCGACCTTTGCCCCCTTGGTCGACCTGTTGCTGGCAGAGCTGGAGTCCTGTGCTCAGGCCGAGGGACTGCGCCAGCCCCCGCATACGCTCGCCGGCTTCACTCGCTGGTATCTGGAGGTTGTACAACGCCTGGAGGCGTATCTGGCAGGCGGCGATAACCATGCGCCAATGGCTCGCGCGGAGGTGGGGTTGATGTGTCGTTGTGCCCTCTCTGGCGCAGATCTGCGTGAGGCCATCGATATTTGTCAACAGTTTGCCTGCATGCTGCATCCGCGCGCCGGCAGCATACGCCTGGAAGTCGCTGCGGATCGTGCCAGCTTTCGACTGGATTCACTGCGCGGGCAGGCCAGCACGGCGGGCAGCCTGGTAGATATCACGGGCCTGTTTGCCTTCCTGCAACTTTTTCAATGGCTGGTGGGGCGTGAGTTGCCCCTGCGGCAGGTTCGCATTGGCCCCATTCGCCGTCAGGATGTGCTGCCGTTTTTGCGGCTGTTTCGCGCTCCGGTGCTCGCCGGCGGTGAGGATTACGCGCTGGAGTTCGAGGGGGTGGCACTGGGCCTGCCGGTAGTGCGTGCGCCGAGCGAATTTACCGCGTTCTTTCACAGTTTCCCCTGCGCCGTATTCGGAGCGCAGGCGCACAGCTTGCCGGCACAGGTCAGTGCGCTGCTGGTTGCGGCGCTGCGCCACGGCGCGCCACCGCCCGCTCAGGCGCAAGTCGCGGCGGATCTTGGTCTGCCGCTATCCACCTTCCGTCGCCGCTTGCAGCAGGGTGGCAGCAACTACCGTAGCCTGCGTGAGGCGGCCTTGCGCAATGCAGCCTGTGAAGCGCTGGCTCAGCCTGACCGGCAGATCAGTGCCATTGCCACCCGTCTCGGCTTTGCCGATGCCGGTACTTTTCGGCGCGCCTTCGTTCAGTGGTTTGGCATGCCGCCAGGCGTCTGGCGGGACCGGGCGCTGGCGCCGCCCGTTCATTCCGGTAGGTGAAATAAATATTGACGGCACCGGTTACGGCTGTATACTCTGGCCCCGCTTGAATGTTTTACACCTATTTATGTATACCATTTCGAAGTCACGCAGTTAGTACCTCGTCCCTGATTTCATAAGTAATTGCATACCTCAAGCCCTACCGCCTTCCCCGGAAGGTTTTATCTATACCTGAAAGACAGGAACGTAACATGGCTACTAGCACCGGCACCGTAAAATGGTTTAACGAAACTAAAGGCTTCGGCTTCATCGAGCAGGAATCAGGCCCGGACGTATTTGCGCACTTCAGCGCGACATCCGGGGCATCGGCTTCAAGACGCTGATCGAAGGCCAGAAGGTTGAGTTCAACGTTACTCAGGGCCAGAAAGGTCCGCAGGCAGAAAACATCGTCGTCGTCTAAGACGTCACGGTTTTCTGAGAAGGCCCCCGGTGGAAGCACCGCGGGGCTTTTTTTATGGCTGCAGTTTCCAGCCGCGTGGTTCAATATCATTTTCCGGCCAGTTTGCGCCCGGCTCTCCAGCTCACTAAGGTAGTGCTTCGCCGCGTCTCGGGTTCCGTATGTCTGCATCTCGCCTGTCACTTCAACCAACTTCGCCAAGCCGCTCCCGGCGCCGCCGTCTGGCAACTGCTGCCATGGCGACCTTGTTGCTGCTTGCGGTTCTGCTGCCTCGGGCCCTGGCCGGTGACTACACGGAGCAGCGAGAACCCTGTTCGCACCATCAACCGCAGCGGCAACCCTTCTTCGGCGATCTCCATGTGCATACGCGCTACTCTCTGGACG
>JBLRXF010000273.1:0-4498 GCA_047920875.1 Haliea sp.
TACAACGGTGCCAGCGACAACGCCTCGGGGGTCGCGGGCCTGCTGGCGATTGCCCGCCAGCTGCTGGCGCAGGAAGCAGCGCCGGCGCGCTCTATTCTGTTTCTGGCGGTCACTGCCGAGGAGTCGGGGCTGCTGGGGTCAAAATACTACAGCGAGAACCCCATTTTTCCCGCCGCCAAAACCGTCGCCAACTTCAACATGGACAACATCGCCGCCGGCAATCTCGGCCGCACCCGGGATGTGGCGGTCGTGGGCTTCGGCAACAGCGAGCTGGAAAACTACCTGGCCCGTGCGGCAGAGGCCCAGGGCAGGGTGGTGGTGCAGGAACCCTATCCCGAGAAGGGCTCCTACTACCGCTCGGATCATTTCTCCCTGGCCCAGGTCGGCATCCCCGCCCTGTACCTGACCAATGCCACCGACAGCGTCGAGCACGGCAAGGCCTGGGGAGACGAGCGCCTGAAGGACTACACCGCCAACCACTACCACAAGCCCTCGGACGAATATGACGCCGATTGGGACCTGAGCGGTGCCGCCCAGGAAGTCATGTTGCTGCTGCAGATGGGGCGCGAGCTGGCCGGCAACCGGGACTTCCCCAACTGGCACGAGGGGGTGGAGTTCAAGCGTGCCCGCGACGCTTCGCTGCAGCAGTAAGCGCGATTGCCCCGGCGCTGCCTAGCGTCGGGTAATGGTGAAGGGTGACCAGGTCTGGCTCACCGCCATCATTTCCAGCGAGTTCACGTTCAGGTGGCGGGGCAGGGTGGCGAGCCAGAACACGGTCTCTGCAATGTCCTCGGGCTGGATCGGGTCCGCGCCCTGGTACATCCGGTCGTAGGCGGCCTGATCGCCGCCGGTACGCACCAGGGTGAATTCGCTCTCTGACAGGCCTGGCGCCAGGCAGCTGACCCGGACCCCGGTGCCCTGCAGGTCACTGCGCAGGGCGTAGGAAAACTGTTCGACGAAGGCCTTGCTGCCGCAGTAGACGTTGCCGCCCGGGTAGGGCCAGTGCCCCGCGACCGAGCCGATGTTGATAATGCTGCTGCCGGCGCCGCTGTCGATCAGCGTGGGCAGCAGCGCATGGGTCACCGTGGTCAGCCCTTTGATATTGGTGTCGATCATGCGATGCCACTGTTCGAGGTCACAGGCCTGGGCCGGCGCCGTGCCCAGTGCCAGCCCGGCGTTATTCACCAGCGTATGGACCTCCCGGAAGGGGCTCTCCAGTCCCGCCACCGCCGCCTGTACCGCCGCGGTGTCGCGGACATCCAGGGTCAGCGTGAGTACCCGGCACTGGGGCGCCAACTCTGCGGCCAGCTCGGCCAGGCGCTCGCCGCGGCGGCCGCTGAGGACGAGATTCCAGCCTGCGCGGGCAAAGTGGCGGGCACAGGCGCGGCCAAAGCCGGAGGTGGCGCCGGTGATGAATGCGGTGTGGGTCATGTAGCGGATTCCTCGAGTGGGCTGGGAGAGGCTCAGGCGGCGGCGGGTCGATCCTGCGCAGAGCGCAGTGTCCTGATGTGGGCATCGATGGCGGCGCTGACGGCGACCGGGTCGGTAAGGCGCTTGATACCGGCAAACAGCAGCGCGGCCTCGGGGTAGGCGTGGCGCAGATAGCCCAGCCACTGCTTGACCGGGCCGGCCGCATGCCGTGGCTCGCAGTGGGCACGCTTGCGCTGGAAAAAGTGCTGCAGGATCACCGCGATCTGCAGCCAGGTCAGTGCCTGCGCGGACGTGCCGTGCTGGGCCGCGCGCACCAGGCGCGGCAGGTCCGGGCGACAGAGGGCGCCGCGGCCGAGCATGAGATCCCGGCACTGGCTCGCCAGCTGGCAGCGGCGGGCGTCCTCCGGGGTCCAGATCTCGCCGTTGGCGATAATCGGCAGGCTCACCCGCTCCACGGCGCGGGCGATCTCATCCCACCAGGCCGGCGGCTGGTAGCCGTCGCGACGGGTGCGCGCGTGGATGGCGATTTCATCGGCCCCGGCGGCGGCGATCGCCAGCACATTGTCGAGGAACTGGCTGCGGTCCTCAAAACCGAGACGGATCTTGGCGGTCACGGGGATGCCGGCGGGCACGGCCTGACGCACCGCCGCGACAATGCTGCCCACCCGTTCCGGTTCGCGCAGCAGGATCGCGCCGCCATCGGACTTGTTCACGGTCTTCGCCGGGCAGCCGAAATTCAGATCGATGCCGGGCGCGCCCAGCTCTGCGCAGCGAGCGGCGTTGTCCGCCATCGGTGCCGCCTGGCCGCCCAGCAACTGCACATAGACGGGGACGCCGGCGGGGGTGCGACCGCCGCTGTCCAGCTCGGGGCACAGGCGGCGAAAAACCCGCGGCGGCAGCAGCTGCCGGTTGACGCGAACAAATTCGGTGACGCAGCGGTCGATGCCGCCCAGGTCGGTCAACAGGGCACGCATGGTGGCGTCAATCACGCCCTCCATCGGGGCCAGGATGAGTCGCACGGCAGTTCTCCGGTTCAATGACCCAGTATAACGAAGCCAGCCCCGCTTGTTTAGGGAGAGGGTTGCCGTCCGGCACTCGCCATTGGCGCGCAGCGTCGTTCCTGATTTATGATGGCGCTGATACCGGTCCAACTGCAGGAGGTGGGCGTGTTCCAGCAGGACGATATTTTCATGCAGGGCGTGGAGCTGATGATCTTCGGCGTTGGCGCCGTTGCCATCTTTCTGTCGTTGCTGGTTTTGGTGACGTCGTTGACCTCGAGTTTCATGTCCCGTTATTTCCCGGAGCAGCCTGAACTCCCGGCACCGTTGGCAGCTGCCAGTTCGGCGGTCTTGCCCGCTGCCTGCCCCGGGCAGCCTGAACTGGTCGCGGTGATTGCCGCCGCCATCCGGCAGCACAGAAAACCGCGCCATTGACGCTGCCCGCAGAGAGGTTTTGTTGATGCAAAACGAGAAGCGCCCGCTGGGCATTACCGACGTGGTGCTGCGCGATGCCCATCAGTCACTGCTGGCTACGCGAATGCGCCTGGACGATATGCTGCCCATTGCCGCCGAGCTGGACTCTGTCGGCTTCTGGTCTCTTGAGTCCTGGGGCGGCGCGACCTTTGATGCCTGCATCCGCTACCTGGGTGAGGACCCCTGGGACCGTATCCGGCAGTTGAAGAAGGCGATGCCGAAAACGCCGCAGCAGATGCTGTTTCGCGGCCAGAATATTCTCGGCTATCGCCATTATGCCGATGACGTGGTGCGCAAGTTTGTCGAGCGCGCCGCCCACAACGGCATTGACGTGTTCCGCGTCTTCGACGCCATGAATGACATGCGCAATATCGAGGTGGCGCTGCAGGCGGTCAAGGATGTCGGCAAGCACGCCCAGGGCACGATCTCCTACACCTTGAGCCCGGTGCACACGATTGAAACCTGGGTAGAGCAGGGAAAGCGCATTGAAGACATGGGCGCGGACTCGATCGCGATCAAGGACATGGCTGGCCTGCTGCGGCCCTATGAGGGCTACGAGCTGGTGCGGCGGCTAAAGGAATCCTGTGCCATCCCCGTTCACATGCAGTGCCACGCTACCACGGGGTTGTCGACGGCAACGATTCTGAAATGCGTGGAAGCGGGCATCGACAATGTGGACACGTCCATTTCTTCCATGTCGATGACCTATGGCCACTCACCGACAGAATCCGTGGTCGCGATTCTCGACGGCACCGACCGCGATACCGGGCTGAATATCGAAAAACTTGCCTCTATTGCGGCCTATTTCCGCGAGGTGCGCAAGAAGTATGCGCGCTTTGAAGGCTCTCTGCGCGGCGTGGATGCGCGCATTCTCGTCGCCCAGGTACCCGGTGGCATGCTGACCAACATGGAGAGTCAGTTAAAGGAACAGGGCGCCGCCGACCGCATGGACGAGGTGCTGGAGGAGATTCCGCGGGTGCGGGAGGATCTCGGTTTTATTCCCCTGGTCACACCCACTTCCCAGATCGTCGGCACCCAGGCTGTGATCAACGTGCTCACCGGTGAGCGCTACAAGTCCATTTCCCGGGAAACTGCCGGGGTGCTGAAAGGGGAATACGGTGCCACTCCGGCCCCGGTGAACGAGGCCCTGCAGAAGCGTGTGCTGGAGGGTGCCGAGGTCATCACCTGCCGTCCGGCTGACCTCCTCGAGCCCGAGATGGAGGCCTTGACCTCTGAACTGCGCGCTCTGGCGCAGGAGCAGGCTATCGCACTGGCCAGCGGCGCGGGACAGGTGGACGATGTGCTCACCTATGCCCTGTTTCCCCAGATCGGCCTCAAGTTTCTCAAGCACCGCGGGGACGCCAGTGCCTTTGAGCCGGCGCCAGGTGTGGAACCTGTTCAGGATGTTCCGGCCCGGACGCCGGACAAGGGCGTGGGCAAGACCCCGGCTGCAGCGCCGCAAGCGGCTGTGTATACGGTGAGCGTCAACGGCGAATCCTATGTGGTCGAGGTGACTGAGGGGGGTGATGTCGCCGCCGTCAAGCCCGCTGCATCGCAGTCTCGAGCCCCCGTTGCTGCTGGTCCGGGGGAGCCGC
>JBLRXF010000274.1:0-4498 GCA_047920875.1 Haliea sp.
CTGCCGTCTTCTCAGGGACCCACGACAACTCGATCTTCGGAGTCTTCAACGAGGACTACGAGGTCGCTGCCATCGCCGGCGACATCCTCGAGCGCATGGTTCGGCGTGAGCTGGTCGAGGAGGAGCAGAATCCGAGCCTGAAACTGCGCGTTTATATTACCGGCGGTGGCTGCTCTGGCTTTCAATACGGTTTTTCATTCGAGGATAGTGCTGCAGAGGACGACACTGTGATTGAGCGGGAGGGTATTGCGGTACTGGTGGATCCAATGAGCTTTCAGTATCTGGTAGGCTCCGAGGTCGATTATACCGAGGGCCTTGAAGGCTCTCGCTTCATCATTAACAACCCCAATGCCGCAACCACCTGCGGCTGCGGCGCCTCGTTCTCTATCTGAGCACTGCCGTTCAGGTGGCACCGCCGGGATAGATCCCGCCCAACACCCGCGAGCCTCCAGCACCGGTTACTGCCGCGGCATTGCCTGCGAGGCCGCTCATGGTGCGCCACGCCAGCCAGGCAAAAGCAGCAGCTTCAACCCAGTCAGGATCGATTCCCAGTGCCGCCGTTGTGTCCAGGTGCCGCGGCGCCAGCAGCTGCTGCAGGCGCCGCATAAGATCCCCGTTGCGGGCGCCACCCCCGCAAACATAGACCTCAGTGATCTCTGGCTCCGCAGCAATGACCGCGCCGGCTATGGTGCCGGCGGTGAACTCAGCCAGGGTCGCCTGTACATCCTGCGGTGCAATGGCGGGAAGACTCTGCAGGCAGGACTCCAGCCATGCAAGATTGAAGGCCTCCTTGCCAGTACTGCGGGGGCCACGGTGTGCCAGGTAGGGATGCCCGCGTAGCTGCTGTAGCAGTGCGGCATCCACCTGGCCCGCGGCTGCCCACTCTCCATCGCGGTCATAGGCCTGCCCCCGGTGTCTCTGGGTCCAGTGATCCAGTAGCGTGTTGCCGGGGCCGGTATCAAAACCGCTTATCAGCTGGGTGCCGCTGAGAAGGGTGACGTTGGCGATGCCGCCAATGTTGACGATTGCCCGGCTGCGCCCTTCGCGAGCGAAAGCCGATGCATGGAAGCCCGGTGCGAGGGGGGCACCCTCGCCGCCGGCGGCGATGTCGCGGCGGCGGAAGTCGGCTACGGTGGTAATGCCTGTCAGCTCGGCGATAGTATTCGGGTCGCCAATTTGCAGCGTGAAGGCGGGCATGTTGCCGGCTGATGGGGGGCGATGGCGGATGGTTTGGCCATGGCTGCCAACTGCCGCCACGTCGCCTCTTTCGTAGTGGGTATTGGCAAGCAATGCCAGAACCGCCTTGGCAAAGAGGATGCCGAGTTCACGGTCGAGCAGACCCAGGCGCTCAATCTCATCGTCTCCCGGGTTGCTAATTGCTGCGATGGCGCGCCGCATTTCCGGGGCGATGGGGTATTCAAGCGTAGCCAGCAACTCGCAGCTGCCTGGGATGCAGCGCACGAGAGCAACATCGATGGCATCCAGGCTGGTGCCGGACATGAGTCCGACGTACAGCTCATTGGCTGTCACTTCAGGGCGCCGGCGCGTTTTCCCCCGCATCGTTGCTGCTCAGGGCCAGCCTGCTGTCCGACTGGAGTCCTGCAAGCTGTCGAGACGTATTGGCGATGGCAGCCTTGAAGGCAGGGATCTCCGCCGCGGCAAGCATCTTCGCCTTCGGCAGCTCCTGGTGTACCTTGCGTGGGTCGCGATGCTGTCCATCTATCAGGAATTCATAGTGCAGGTGCGGGCCTGTTGCTGCGCCGGTAGAGCCCACCGTGCCGATAACCTGCCCTTGGGCGACGCGCTGGCCTTCTTTGGCCTTGCGCTGGTGCAGGTGCAGGTAGCGAGTGACGTAACGGTCACCGTGTTGAATAAAAATATAATTGCCGTTGGCCCGTGTGAAGCCTGCCTTGATCACCCGGCCATCGCCGGCAGAGTAGACGGGAGTACCGGTAGGGGCTGCATAATCGGTCCCCCTGTGCGGCCTGGTGGTTTTGTAGATCGGGTGCAAGCGGCGCGGATTGTAGTTGGAGCTGATTCGGGTGAAGTCGACCGGTGCCAGCAGGAAGGCTTTGCGCATGCTCTCGCCTTCTTCGTTGTAATAGACAATATCGCCTTCCTTGTCTTCGTAGCGGAAGGCATTGAAGGTCTTGCCGCGGTTGGTGAAGGACGCGGCGAGGATGGTGCCGTCGCGGTACTTTGCACCATCCAGATACAATTCTTCATAAATGACGTGGAAGGTATCGCCCTTGCGAGGATCCTGCACAAAATCGATGACGCCACCAAAGATATTGGCCAGCTCCAGAATCAGCGTGTTGGACAGCCCGGCGTCCTTGCCCGCCATGAACAGTGAGGAGGTGATCTCTGCACTGACCCATGATTCATGCAGTTCGGTTTGACGGAATTCCCGTTCCGTTTCGAAGCCTGCGTCCGTGCGCCGATAGGTGACCGATTCCAGCGGTGAGATGACGTGCCGCACGGCCTGCAGGGTGCCGTCACTTGCTGTTTCAAAGGCAATGGTCTGCCCCGGATAGATGCGCGACAGGGCATTGCCTTCGGGAGCTTCGTTCACAACCTTGTAGACATCCGTGTTGCTGAAGCCAGCGCGCTTGAAAATCAGCGACAGGTTATCTCCGCGGCGAACCACTTGTTCCCCCCAGGTGGACCCAGTTGCCATTTCCTGAACCTTTGCCAGCGCTTCGGTAAGCACTTCTCCGTGCCGAGGGTTTACCTCGATAGGCTGAAGAATGTCCTTGTCCAGCTCGAAGCCAAGGTCCGGCCTGTCTTCCCGGGTAGCGTTGACGTTGCCAGAAGGCATCAGGATGGCGCTTGCGGCAACGAACACCGACAGTAGCCCAACAGCCAGCAGGTGTTTCCGGTGCAACCACAGCGCATTGTCCGCCATGGCCGTCGCTCCCCGAACATTTTCTGTTTTCCGCATAATCTTTATTAGCTGTGCTTTGTAGGCCGTTGAGTATATAAAAGATTTCGGCTCTCTGACAGAGCCAGAGGGAACATAAGATTTGCTTTTTTTTAGCCGTATTGTATGGTTTGCGCCCCCCAAAAGGCCTTCATGGCCACCAGATCCGGGAGTTACCCGATGAGTAGTGCTCTGCTGACCGACCTCCAGGCCCGAGGCCTGATATTCCAGGTTGCGGGAGAAGATCAGCTGCCAGCCTGGCTGGATGGCGGTGCGCGCACATTGTATTGCGGATTCGACCCCACTGCCGACAGCCTGCATATAGGATCCCTGGTGCCGCTGCTGATGCTGCGCCGTTTTCAGCTTGCAGGGCATCGGCCCCTGGCCCTGGTGGGAGGCGCGACCGGGCTCATTGGCGATCCATCCTTCAAAGCTCAGGAGCGCCAGCTCAATACCCCCGAGGTGATCGCGGGCTGGGTAGAAAAGATTCGTCAGCAGGTGTCACGGTTTATCGACTTTGACGCTGGCCCGGCCTCGGCGGAGGTGGTGAATAACCTGGACTGGACCCAGGGGATGGATGTGCTCACGTTTCTGCGGGATGTGGGCAAGCATTTCTCGGTCAATGCCATGATCCAGAAGGAGTCGGTGAAGCAGCGCATTGAGCGCGAGGGCAGTGGCATCAGTTTCACCGAATTCACCTACATGATCCTGCAGTCATTCGATTTTGCCGAGCTGAACCGTCGCTACGACTGCGGACTGCAGCTTGGCGGGTCCGACCAGTGGGGCAATATCACCGGTGGCATTGACCTGACCCGCCGCATGCACGGCAAGCAGGTTTTCGGGCTGACGATGCCCTTGATTACCAAGGCCGACGGCACCAAGTTCGGCAAGACCGAATCCGGTACGGTGTGGCTGGATCCTGTCCGAACCTCGCCCTACGCTTTCTACCAATTCTGGCTGAATACCGCGGATGTCGACGTTTATCGGTTCCTGAAATACTTCACCTTCCTGCCCGTGGCCACCATTGACGCCCTGCAGCGCGCGGATGAGGAGCGTCAGGGCCGTCCCGAAGCTCAGGCGGTGCTGGCGCGCGAGGTTACCTTGCTGGTCCACGGGGAGTCTGGCCTCAAGGCTGCGCAGCGCATTACCGACGCCCTGTTCAGTGGTGACCTGGCGCAGCTGTCGGAGACTGACTTCGAGCAATTGCGCCAGGACGGCCTGCCAGCCTCTGCGCTGACGGCTGCCGCGCTGCCTGCCACCCTGACTCAGCTGCTCGCCGATGCTGGTATGGCTGCTTCCGGCAAGCAGGTAAAGGATGCGCTAGGCAGGCAGGCGGTGTTCTTCAATGGCCGTGCCCTGGGTTGGGAAGACAACGAGCGGGTGGCGCAGTGTCTGGGCCGGGACCTTGCCCTGTATGGACGATTTTTCCTCGTGCGGCTTGGCAAAAAGAAGTATCACCTGTTCGAGCTTGCGTGATTTCGCAGTGCCAAGCTGGTGTTTGCTGTGTTGTAGCGCCGGCCTCTTAATTATTTTTTGCAAAAGGTATTGCGCGGGTCAGATCCCCTGCGTATAGTTCGC
>JBLRXF010000275.1:0-4467 GCA_047920875.1 Haliea sp.
GGTAACCATCACTGTCACCAACGACGCGGACTCGCCATTGACCCTGCAGAACCAGGTGCTTGCATGGACCCAGCTCAATGGCGAAGACCACCTGGAGGAAAGCACGGATCTGCTGGTCGCTCCTGCCATCGCCCATATCGCACCACGAGCAACCCAGATCTTCCGGGTCACGCAGCGCTATCCAGCGGTCGCTGCTGCGGAACGCGCCTATCGTCTGGTGCTGGATGATATCAGCGCGACTGAGCAGCAGAACGAGCTTGGCGGCGTCAACTTCGTGTTCTCGCACCGTCTTCCGGTATTTGTTGCGGGGACCGGGAACCTCGGCCCCAAGCTGCATCTTGGACAGTGCCCGAATTCCGCTGAGACGGGCTGTGTGCGTCTGCAGAACAGCGGCGACCAGTACCTGCAGGTGCGCAGCCTGACGGTGGATGGCAAAAATTGGCAAGCAGATCTGGAGGCAGGCAACCGCATCCTGGCAGGTGCCTGGAAGCAATGGACGTTCTCGCCACCGCCAGCGTCTGCCGGCCGCTTGACCCTCACGGCCGAGACGTCCGCTGGCCGGATGCGTTTTGAATTGCCGGATCCCGGCTCGTCACCCAACTGTTCAGTCTCTCATGAGCCATGTTGAGCTTCGTCGGTGGCTGCAGTCTTGGTCATGCTAGCTGCCGCGCTGCTTGCCTTCGCTGCACCGGCAGCTGCGGCAGGTAAGGACAGCGGGCACCCCGCAACCCTGTTGCTCACGGTCACCATCAATACCCAAGGGCTGCCCGATATCGTGCGCGCGGAGCAACTGGCGGACGGCCGGCTGTTTCTCGGCCTTGAGGCCTGGGAAGCCGCTCAGCTGCAATTGCCCGAGGGCGAGCCCCTGCTGCTGGCGGACAACCAACGGGGCTACGCACTGGAATCTGTCGCCGGCCTGACCTACAGGCTTGATCATGGACAGATGAGCCTGACAGTGACGGCACCGGCATCCGCTTTCACCGGCAGCAAGATCAACCAGCGAGGAGTGTTGGCTTCGCTGCCAGACACGGTTCAGCCTGGCTTCTATCTTGACTACGATGCCAGCGCCAGCAGCGGGGACCACGGCTACGAGAGCCACGGCCTTCTGCTTCAGGGCGTGGCCTTCAGCCGATGGGGGTCCGCTGTATCCGGCATGGTATTCACCGGTAACCGGGAGCGCGATCAGGGCCTGCGCACGGAAAGCTACTGGCGCAAGGACCTCCCCGGCCCTATGGAAACACTGGTTTTGGGGGACACTGTCAGCAATGGTGGTGCCTGGAGTCGGCCGGCGCGCTATGCAGGCATCCGCTGGGCTCGCGACTTCTCTCTGCGACCCGGATTCATTGCCATGCCCATGCCCAGTCTTTCGGGTACGGCAGCCTTGCCTTCCACCATCGATGTCCTGATCAACAACCAGCGCCGGGAGACCCAGCAGGTCAAGCCCGGCCCCTTCGAGTTGAGCAATGTGCCGGTAACGAACGGCGCAGGGGAGATCAATCTGATCGTACGCGATCTGCTCGGGCGCGAGAGCATCATCAATCAGAGTTATTATTTCTCTCCCCGCCTGCTGGCCAAAGGCCTGTCGGACTTTTCTGTGGAGGCGGGGTTCCTGCGGAAAAACTACGGCCTACAAAGCAATGATTATGACCATGGCTTCATTGCCGGCACCAGACGCTACGGGCTGAGCTCGGCATTGACGGCGGAGGCTCACGTCGAGACTCAGGCCCAGCGGCAGGCAGTCGGTGTCAGTTTCGTGGCGCTGCTTGGCAGCTTCGCCACGGCCGAAGCTGCGGTTGCCACCGCCCGCAGCGATCACAGTCAGGGCAACCATTATCTGTTCGGTCTGGAACGCCGCAGCTCAAGGGGCGGCGGCTCTTTGCGCTGGGAGTACTTCGATCGCGATTTCGTGCAGTTCGCAGCGGGGCCGGACGAAACCAGGCCACGCGAACGCCTCAGTGCCGGCCTGGGCGCACTGCTGCCGGGGAATCTCTCGACGGCCATCAACTACACGGCGCAGACATCCTGGGACCAAGATCGCCTCGATCTACTCAGCGTAAGCCTCGGTGTAACGCTGCCGGAGGGTATCTATCTGAGCGGCTATGTCAGTCAGGACCTTGGCCCTGAGCATGGCTGGAGCGCTGGCATCACGTTCAACCTGCCACTCGGCGGGCAGCGCACAGCCAGCGCCGGCACCACCCATGGCAGCAACGGCAACACCGTCAATCGGGCCGAGCTAAGCCAGTCACCGCCAGGCGGCCCCGGATCTGGCTGGCGCCTGGGGATGAGTGACGACCCCAATCAACGGTGGCGCGGCGGACTCAGCCGCAATACCAACGGCGGCAGCTTCAGAGCCGAGGCCGCCGACACGGCCAACAGCACCGCCTTTCGCCTGGGTGCCACTGGCTCCCTCGGCTGGTTGGGCGGCCACGCTTTCGCCGCCCGTACCATCGGTGCCGGCAGCTTTGCCGTGGTCAAGGTCGGCAGCATTGAAGATGTGCCGATCTACCGAAGCAATCAGCTGATTGCCAGCACCAACGGCAAGGGCATGGCGCTGGTCCCCGACCTGCTCCCTTATCAGGCGAACCAGCTCACCATTGACCCGGTCGAACTGCCCTTCGATATCGAGATTCAGAGCGTGAGAGAAGTCGCAGTGCCCTATGCACGCAGTGGCCTGTTGGTTGACTTCCCGGTGCACCGTTCACGCAATGCACTCGTGCTGCTGCGCCAGTACGATGGCTCGGTGATCCCAGCAGGCGCCCGGGTGACCGTGGCGCCTGGGGAACAGAGTTTCCTCGTCGGCAAGCGCGGCGAGGCCTATCTGATGGACCTGTCCGACAGAAACCAGCTGAGCGTGCAATGGCGGGGCGGAGCCTGCGAATTCACCCTCCCCTTGGACCCCAGCGGGCCGAGCGAGCCGCGCATAGGACCACTGACCTGTGGAGAACGGCCATGAAAGCAATTGCATTCTGGCGAGGTGGCGTGCTGTTGTGCATGGCGGGCCTGATCATGGCATCGGGGGCGCAGGCAGCCAGCTGTCAGGTCAGCGCCTCGGCTCTCAGCTTCGGCAGCTTCAGTCCGCTGACGCTGGACTTTGTAGACAGCACGGGCAACATCACGGTGAACTGCACCGATGTCGCGGGCTACTCCATCACCCTCTCAACGGGAAATGGCAGCTATAGCCTGCGCAGTATGGTCTTCGGCAGTCATAGTCTCGATTACAACCTCTATCGTGACGCCGCTCTGCAACAGGTCTGGGGTGATGGCATCGCCGGCGACAACTACACGGTAAGCGCTGCAAACCCGGTCAATGACCAGAACCATGTGCATACGGTCTATGGCCGTCTTTTTCTGAGCATGAGGCGTGGTGCACCTGTCGGCACCTACACGGACACCATAGGCATTGTCGTGAATTACTAGCCGCCAAGGGAAAAAAACGCGGTCTGGGTTGGCGGCCCGAGCTCAGGATCTTCCTCGCCAATCCCACTCAGCTGGACCCGGTAGCCGTTGCGTCTGGACACGCCATAGACCCACTGGGCGAATTTTGCCCGATCCCACTCGAATTTGTGGTCTGGCTCACGGAATTGATCCGGAGACAGGCCAAACAGCGGGTTGTATTCCCGATTCGGTGTCGTCAGGTAAACCACTCGCGGCCGCATCTGTCCGAAGACGCTGTGCTCCACCGCCGACAGCAAGCCGGGCTTGACGTGCTCAATGGTCTCGACCATCACCGCCACATCGTAATTCCGCAGCGCAGGCTGCGCCTCGGCATAGGAGCCATTGACCAGTTTCAGGTGGGGAAACGGCGCATCCGGGTGCTCTGCCAGCAGCTGCCGGGCCCGGGCCAGAGCCCTGGGGCAGTTTTCCAGACCAACGATATCCTCAAACTGCTTTTCCGTCGCCAGACGGTCGAGGAGCAGACCCGAACCGCAACCCAGATCGAGGATCCGGCGCCCGCCAGTGGCACGAATGCAGCGCAGAACGTGATCGAGGCGAATCTCATGCAGTATTGAGATACCGTCCATCATGGAGGGGACTGACATCGATTCACGGTGCATATTCAGGCATCCAGACCGCCACCGGCCAACTGGGCAAAAACGCGGGAGTCTAGCGATGCGCGAAGGAAATTGCACGACTCAGGGCGAGAGGATATTCCCGGCCGCCGGATCGATACGTCCAGCCAGCATGTCCGCGTAGACCCGTGCAATGGCTTCTGGTCCCCTGCCCCGTGCAATCGTGATCCAGTCGGCGGCCTCGGTGGCAAAGTTGCGCCAGCTTGCGCCCAGTTTGGCGTCGAAGCCTTCCCTGCCCCATTCCTGCATGCGCCTGCGCGCCTGATCCGGCGCAAAGAACAGGTGCGGCGCGGCGCCGGGCAGATCCGCCGGCGGCCGCGGGGCGTCCCAATGCGACAGCCCAACCTGGGTGCTCTCGACCAGCCTGGCGCCAAAATGCCGATGCACCGCCGCCAGC
>JBLRXF010000276.1:0-4420 GCA_047920875.1 Haliea sp.
TTCCACGCTGGCAAGAATGTCGCTGGCGTAGCGCAACTGGGCGTCGAGCAGGGCTTCGGCCTTGTCCATGCTGGCGCGATAACCGTTCAGCGCCGCAACAAACGACACCAGCGTAAACGCCGCCACCAGCATGGTCACCAGTGAAGTGCGAATGGACTTCATCGCCGCGGCACGGTGTAACCGATACCTCGCACGGTGCGGATAAAGTCCTCCGGCAGCTTTTTCCGCAGGTGGTGAATGTGCACCTCCAGGGCATTGCTGCTCACTTCCTCGCCCCAGCTGTACAGCCGCCCCTCCAGCGCTTCCCGGGTCAGCACCTTGCCGGTGCTTTCCATCAGCGCCTTCAGCAGCATGTACTCCCGACGCGGCAGTTCCAGCTCCCGCTCCGCTACAGTGACGGCGTGGGCGGCGGTGTCCAGCTCCACGCTGCCGACAGTGATGCGGCTGGTGCTTGCAGTGGCTGACAGGCGCCGCTCGATCACCCGCAAACGCGCCGCCAGCTCCTTCATGTCAAACGGTTTCGCCAGATAGTCGTCCGCGCCCCGGTCAAGCCCCTTGACCTTGTCATCGGCGCCGTCGCGGGCGGTCAGCAGTAGTACCGGCAGGCCGCGGTTGCTGTCGCGCAGACTGGCCAGCACCTGCAGTCCGTCCATGTCCGGCAAGCCCAGGTCGAGCACCACCATGTCCGGAACTTCGGCGCGCACAGCCGCCAACGCCTGCCTGCCCGAATCCACATGGTTCACGGCAAAGCCCTCCCGGCTCAGGGCCGCCTGCAGACCCGCCGCGAGGGAACTGTCATCTTCAACCAGGAGAATACGCATGGGCCGAGTTTACTCGCGGGCGCTGGTGTCCGCCAGCGCGTGGCGGCGCACAACCGGCAGCTGCCGCAGCAGCGCCCTGTCAACCATGGCGGGCAGCACGCTGTTGAGCTTGATGAACAGGCGCTCCGGCCAGCCGACAAAGCGCACCCCATTACCCCGGCTCAGCAGGATCATCAGCTCCGCGGCCACGCGCTCGGGCGGATCCATGGCGGTACCGAGCTCCTGATTCATTGCCGCCACGCTGGGGCTGTTCATCGGTGTGGCAGTCGCCCGCGGGGCCAGATACTGCACCCTGACACCGCTGCCCGCCAGCTCGCGCCGCAGCGCCTCGGTAAAGCCGCGCAAACCAAACTTGCTGCCGCTGTAAGCCGCCTGACCGGGAAAGCCGATACTGCCAAACGCCGAACCGACGTTGACAATGGTGCCACCACGGGCCTGGAGGATCGGCAACAGATCCCGCACCAACAGCATCGGGACCAGCAGATTAAGCTCCAGCGTTTGCCGCAACTGCGCCTCGGTCTGACCGTTCAAGAGACCAAAAAAACTGACACCGGCGTTGTTGATGAGGCCATCTACCCTATCCCCCGCAGCGGCCAGCAAGGCGGCGCGGCCAGCTGCGCTTGCCAGATCCGCGGCAACCACGCTATGCCCTGCTCCCGGCAGGCGCTGACGGAGTTCCTCGAGAGCATCATCACTGCGCGACACCAGCAGCAGCTCGGCGCCCGCAGCAGAAAGTTTGACGGCAAACGCCTGACCGATACCACCCGCCGCACCCGTCAGCACAAAACGTTTGCCCGCCAGTTGCATCGCCACCCCCTATGCCGCCAGCTGCAGTGCCTGCTCGGCACTGACGCTGCGGTAGACATCCGCATACAGATGATAGAACTGACGCGCGCAGTGCAGGATCTGCCGCTGGTCCTGCGGGCAATCGATACGGCCCATGAGATTCTCGAAAAACTGCACATGTTCAATGTCCAGCGCCCCGTGCGAGCGCAGGTAGGTGAAGGCCTTGCGCGGCAACCCGGTTGCTGCGGCTATGGCCTCGGCGGCAGTGTCGGCGACCTTGATGGATGTTCCTTCCAGTACATGAACCATGCCAAAAAAGCCAACGGGATTGACACGGTCAATGATGTGATAGGCATAAGCCACCATCAGCTCTGTTTCCCGGTTGGGGATGCTCTCCCGCGCCCTGTCGGCGTCGAAGCCGCAAGCCGCGATATCGTTGAGAATCCACTCCTGATGACCGAGCTCCTCCTCGATGTACTCCGCGAGCGCCGTGCGCAGCCACTCTTTCTCCGCCGGCATGCGAGCCCCGGCAGCCATCAGCAAGGGCACTGTGTGGCGAACATGGTGGTAAGCCTGCACCAGAAAAGCGGCATAACGTTCGGTGCCCACACGCCCGGCCAGGGCGTCCTGAACCAGGCTGGTGTTGAGCAGAGCCTCGCGCTCCACCTGGGTGCTCTCCTGCAAGTGCTGGAAAAAGCCGTTGGAAGATGTCTGTGTAGTCATGGGGCTCGATACTCCTTGAAAGTGCGATAGCACTGGTCAATAGCGGATTCAAAATGCGTTGCGATCAGTTCCCGACGCGGGCGCCCGTTCGCGGTCAACAGCGCATTGGCCGCTGTCAGGGGCTGCTGCAGCCGGACCCAGTCGCGCACTCTCGCATAGTCCGGCAGACGCTCATTTGCAGCAGCTATGGAGGCAACGATTGCGCTGTCACTGCAGTTGTTATCGGTGGGACAGACCAGGGCAATGCACCAGGGCCTGTCGTCGCCCAGCACCACCGCTTGCTGCAACATGCCCCCAGCCAGCAGCTCGCTCTCCACCCACTCCGGGGAAATATTGCGGCCAAAGCTGCTGATCAGCAGGTGCTTGCGGCGACCGGTCACGGTGAGATAACCATCGCTGTCGATACTGCCGAGATCACCGGTGGCTACTGCCCCCGAGGCCCAGCTGGCGGGCTCATCCAGATACCCCAGAAAACGGTTACCCTCGACCCACAGCTCACCGTCCCGTTCCCTTACCTGCACATGCGGCAGGACGTGGCCACTGCTGCCGGGACGATCCAGGCCGGGAGTGTTCAAGCTCACCACCGAGGCACATTCTGAGAGCCCGTAACCCTCGAAGACGGGTAACCCGGCGCTGCGTACCCGCTGCAACAGAGCCGGTGCAACTCTGGCACCCCCGACGGCCACAAAGCGCAAGCTTGCCGGCGGCCGCCAGCCCGTCTGCAGCGCCTGATCAAACAGGGTGAGAAACTGTGGTGTGAGGATCAATGTCTGCGGCCGCCACTGGTCGATGCTGTGCAACAACTGCTGCGGATGTATACCCGAGCTACCGGAAAGCCCAAGCTCCGCGGGGGTTGGCAGCAGCACTGAGCCTGCTGCCAGCAGGGGCATGTATACCCCGGCGATATTCTCCAGCAGGGTACTCAGCGGCAGCAGCGACAGATGCCGGGGGGCCTTCAGGCCAACGGCAGTCACCAGGGACGTGGCCACCTGCAAACATTGCTCAGTGGATAGGCAGACGCCTTTCGGAGTGCCGGTAGAGCCCGAGGTAAAGGTGATTTTATGGGTGCCGGCGGGCACTTGCCCGCGCCCGGTCACCGGGATCCGATCCAGCAGCAACCCAGGGCAGCGCTCGAGCGACTCAGCTGTCTGCGCCGGCAGCGCCAACAGCGGACGCAGACCCCTGGCGCTGACGATTGCATCCACGCCCACCGCCTGCAAGATGTGGTCCCGCTGTGCGCCACTGAAAAACGTCGGCACCGGCACCAGGCAGATACCGCTGCGCTGGGCGGCGAGATCAAGTCGCACCCAGTCCGGGGAGTTGTCCGCGAAGAGGGCCAGGCGCTCAATACCGAGCGCAGTCAGCTGCCTGCCAAGCTCGGTAATGTCGGCATCCAACTGCGCCGCTGTAAGGGCACGGTGACCATCACTGAGGACAATATCATCAGGGCTGGTGCGAGCGCGGTGAGCCAGAGCCTGCAGCAGAGCGTTCACGCGCTGTGCTCGGCAATCGCGCTGGCGAGTGCAGCGATGGAGGGCTGGTAATGACGCAGCGTTGCCGCAAGCCGTGGCTGCGCCAGCACCTGCTGTCGGGTCAGGGCCATGTCGCCTACCATGACCTGGGGGTCACCATCGTAATAACGACCCCAGCTGGCAGCAGCTGCGCCCAGGCACTCTGCTCTGGCAGGACCGATAGTCGCGGGCGTGAACCCGCTGCGGCGAATGGAAATGCGCACTGCACGATTGGCAGCAAAAATGAGATAACGGATACCCGCCTCATGAATTGCGGCGCACGGGCAGCGCTCGAGCCGAGTGAGTAGGAAGCGATGAAGAGGCTGCTGTTCGCCGCCCTCATGATCGCCGTGGTGGCGATGCTGGGCACCGCGATCGCGCAAGATGCCATCGAGACGCCGTTCTTCGTGCTGGAAGGTGAGGCCGTCGGCCAGGACTTCGTCGGCTTGGTGCCGGAGGGGTTGCGGATCGACGGTCACACCCGCGGCGTCGTCACCGAGGGCCTGTTCGCCGGTGCGACGACGAGCGGGATCGACTACCTGCTTTTCCGCCACGACGGCGTCGGTGTGATCGATGCGC
>JBLRXF010000277.1:0-4408 GCA_047920875.1 Haliea sp.
CCGCCTGGCTTAAGGGCAGCCGCCAAAAGGTCTATCATGCCTTTCTATAATCACTGGTAACAACCCGCGAGGAATTGCGTTATGCCTAAACCCCGTCCTCCCATGCCGATACCCTTTGGCTGGTTCGTGATTTCCTATAGCGATGAGCTTGCCGTAGGGCAGTCCCGCCCGGTGGAGTATTTCGGCAAGGAGCTGGTGCTGTTTCGCACCGAGTCCGGCAAGGCGGTGCTGCTGGACGCCTATTGCCCGCACCTGGGTGCGCACCTGGGCTACGGCATCAACGAGAGCAGCGGCCAGGGCGGGCGTATTGAGGGCGAGAGCATTGTTTGCCCGTTCCACGCCTGGAAGTTCAACGCCGAAGGTTATTGCACGGAAGTGCCCTACGCGAAAAACATGCCGCCGAAGGTTCAGGGCAAGCAGTGTCTGCAAACCTACCCGGTAGTAGAGGACAACCAGGTGATCTATGCCTGGTACCATCCTGACAACGCGGCGCCCCTGTGGGACGTGGAGTCCTTCCCCGAAGCCAACAGCGACGACTGGGCGCCGCTGCAGCGTTTTGAGTGGATTATCAAGACGGCCTGCCAGGAGATGGCCGAGAACGGTGCAGACTCCGCGCACTTTCGCTACGTACACCAGACCGCAACCTTCCCGGAAACGGAATTGATCTACGAAAAACACTACTCACTGGGTGTGCAGAAAGCAGACATGCAGACACCCAAAGGCATGGTCAAGGGCAGTATCACCTCAAGGAGTATTGGCCCCGGCCAAGGCTTTACCCGGTTTGAGGGCATCGCCAGCACCTTCCTGATGGGCAATGTCACCCCCATAGACGACGAGACCGTGCACGTGCGCTTTGCCTTTACCCAGCCCAAGATCAATGGCGAGGTCAAGGCGGGCGGGGTGAACGCGGCCATCATCCGCGATATCTGCAAACAGCTGGATGAAGACAAGCCGATCTGGGAGCACAAGATGTTCCGGGCGCAGCCGGTGCTCTGTGACAGTGACGGCCCCATCGCCCGCTTCCGCAAGTGGTACGGCCAGTTCTACACCGAGCCCTTCGCCACCCGCTGAGGGCCCCTCAGAAGGCGATAGACTCGCCGACGGCGGGGATGGCGGCACGCACCTGCAGCTTATCCCAGAGTTTGTCGGCCAGCGCGTCCTGGGCACGGGGTTCCCCGTGTACCAGGGCAATGCGCGGGCTGGGCTGAAAGTTCGCCGCCCATGCAATCAGCTCGCTTTGGCCCGCGTGGGCTGAGAAGCAGCCCAGGGTCTCTATGCGGGCCTTGACCGCATATTCCTCCCCAAACAGCTTGACCGTTTGCATCCCCTCAACCAGCAGCCGGCCCAGGGTGCCCTGGGCCTGGAAGCCGGTGAAAATCACCGTATTGCGCGCGTCCCAGATGCGCTGCTTGAAGTGATGCCTGATGCGCCCGCCCGTGCACATGCCGCTGCCGGCGATGATGATGGCGCCGCTCTTGATCCGGTTAATGGCCATGGACTCCTCCGTGTCCGCGGTCAGCTGCAGGCGTGGGAGGAAATCTGCCAGCGAATCGCGGTGGGCGGCCGAGAGTTCGCGGATGTCATCGTCATCCATCAATTCCAGCCAGCGATCGTAAACGCGGGTCACTTCGATAGCCATGGGGCTGTCGAGGAAAACCTGCCAGGCGTCCAGCTCCCCGGCATAGTGCAGGCGCCCAAGATGGAACAGGATTTCCTGGGTGCGCCCCACCGCAAAGGCCGGGATCATGACGTTACCGCCCTGTTCCCAGGTCTCGTGCAGCACGGTCCGCAACTCTTCCAGGGTCTCATCTTCTTCACGGTGATTGCGATCACCGTAGGTACTTTCCATCAGCAGCAGGTCCGCTTTCTCCAGCAGCTCCGGGTCGTTCATCAGTACCGAACCCTTGCGTCCCAGATCGCCAGAGAACACCAGTGTCTTGGCGCCGCGGTTTTCCTCCAGTGTCACCTCCACGATGGCGGAACCGAGGATATGGCCGCCATCGTGCAGCAGAACGTTGCAGTGGTTGCCGATCTTGAACGGCTTGCCGTAGCGGTGGGGCTTGAGCTGCTGCAGGACTTTTTCCACGTCCTGCTCGTCGTAGACCGGCTCCTTGGTCTTGCGGCCGCGGCGTTCCGCCCGCAGGTTATCGCGTTCCAGATCGCGCAAATACAGTCCTACCGCGTCCTTGAGCATGATCGGCAGCAGGTCGGCGCTGGCCCGGGTGCAGTAAATCGGGCCGCGAAAACCCTGGTGTACCAGCAGCGGCAGCATGCCGCAGTGGTCCAGGTGGGCGTGGGACAGGACGACCGCGTCGATACTCTTGGGATCGAAGCTGAAGCGTTCGTTGTGGATGCGCTCCACGGCGTCACCACCCTGGCGCAGGCCGCAGTCCAGCAGCACCCGGCCGCAGGCGGGGGACTCCAGCAGGTGGCAGGAGCCGGTGACTTCCTGAGCTGCGCCGTAGAAGGTGATGGTTGCCATGGGTGATCCTTGCCTCGAAGTGGTGGCGCCATGATAACCCGGTTGTATGGCCGTGCGCAGTGGGGCGCCGGAGTCCGCCATACAGCCTCAGCCTGTCGCTGCTTTGTCCAGCGCGGTTGGCTATAATGGTCAGCCTAATACAGGCGGGTCGCACCGGGGTGGCGCCGCCGCTACAGGATCGGGGCATGGCAGACAGCAAACTTATACCCACCGTGCAGGTGGCCAGTGGCGACAAGTTCGTCAACGAACGCGGCATTACCGCGATCAAGGACGGCATCAAGGCCTCGGCCGCGGTCGGCGAGCGCCTCGCCAAGCCAGACTGGCTGCGGATCCGGGTGCGCGGCGGTGCCACCTACGAGAAGGTGAAGGGTATCGTCCACGCCCATCGCCTGGCCACCGTCTGCGAGGAAGCCAAATGCCCCAATATGAGCGAGTGCTGGAGTGCAGGGACCGCAACCATCATGCTGATGGGCGATACCTGCACCCGCGCCTGCCGCTTCTGCGCCGTCAATACCGGCAACCCGCGCGGCTGGCTTGACCCCGAGGAGCCAGCCAATACGGCCGAGTCGGTGCGCCTGATGGGTCTCAAGTACGTGGTGTTGACCTCGGTCAATCGAGATGACCTGCCGGACGGCGGCGCGGGGCACTATGCGGCCTGTGTGCGGCGGGTGAAGGCAGCAAACCCCGAGACCGCGGTAGAGGCCCTGACTCCGGATTTTCTCGGCGTATTGGCGGACGTGGAAACAGTCCTGGACTCCGGTATTGCGGTGTTCGCCCAGAATGTTGAAACCGTCCGGCGCCTGACCCACCCGGTGCGCGATCCCCGCGCCAGCTACGAGCAAACCCTGAACGTGCTCGCTCACGCCAAACGTTATCGCCCGGATGTGCTGACCAAAACCAGCCTGATGCTGGGCCTGGGTGAAACTGACGAGGAAATCCAGGAGGCCATGGACGACCTGCGCGCCGCCAATGTCGATATCCTCACGCTGGGCCAGTATCTGCAGCCGACGGTCAACCATTATCCTATCGACCGCTATGTGTCGCCCCAGGAGTTCGAGCAGTACCGGGATTGGGGCCTGGAGCGGGGTTTTCTGGAGGTGGTGTCCGGGGTGTTCGTGCGCTCCAGCTACCGCGCCGAGCAGGTGCTGGCCAAAAACAACGTGGGGCTGGCATAAGCACCGACGCATTCCTGAAGACCTCTGGCGACGGCCTTTGGCAGTCTCTGGCAGGCCTGAGTCTGGAGGGCGTTGCCCTCGATAATGTCACCGTGCTGCGCCTGGATCGCAGCGGCGGAGCCGCCCCTGGCAACAAGCAGTTCAAGCTGGCACCGCATCTGGCTGCCATGGCCGCGGCAGGGCACCGTCGGGTGCTGTCCTTTGGTGGTGCCTGGTCCAATCACTTGCATGCGCTGGCAGCTACCGGCCATGCCCTCGGGCTCGAGACTGTCGGCGTGATCCGCGGCGAGCGTCCGCAGTTGCTCTCGCCAACCCTGGCTGATGCAGCCGGGTGGGGCATGCAGCTGCACTTTGTCTGCCGCAACGACTACCGGCGCCGCCTCGATCCCACCTATGTTGCATCGCTTTCAGAGCAGTTGCAGGTGGACCATCTTATCCCCGAAGGCGGCGCCGGGCCGCTGGGTGTGGCGGGCTGTGCACCGCTGGCGGCGCTGATTGCCAACCGCTTCCCGCAAGGGGCCCGGGTTGTGCTGGGTGTTGGCACCGGCACGACCCTGGCGGGATTGGCTGCGGCGCTGCCAGGGACTTTCCACCTTGACGGTGTTGTTGCGCTGCGCGGCGATGGTAGCCTGGAGGTGAACGTGTCTGCCTGGGTTGCGGCTCAGACTCCCGGGGCGCATGCCAGCTGGAGTCTGCACCGGGATTTTCACTGTGGCGGTTTTGCGCGCGCGGATGCGCGTTTACGCGCGCT
>JBLRXF010000278.1:0-4404 GCA_047920875.1 Haliea sp.
GCACCGGTATCCAGGCCGGCATCCATCTGCATGATGGTGACACCGGTTTGCTCGTCGCCGGCGAGCAACGCGCGCTCGATGGGTGCGGCACCTCGCCAGCGCGGCAGCACAGAGGCGTGCACATTGATGCAGCCAAGTTTTGGGGTGTCCAGAATGGCCTGCGGCAGGATCAGGCCGTAAGCCACTACCACCATGACGTCCGCCCCGAGTGCCGCCAGCTCCGCCTGGGCCTCCGCGTTGCGCAGGGTAGCCGGTTGCAGCACCGGGATGCCGGCGTTGATAGCCACTGCCTTGACCGGGCTGGCGTGCAGTTTTTTGCCGCGTCCGGCAGGGCGGTCCGGTTGCGTGTAGACAGCGATGACCTCGTGTCGGCCGGCCAGCAGGGCCTGCAGATGGGTGGCGGCAAAATCGGGCGTGCCGGCGAAGATCAGGCGTAGCGGGTCACTGGCCACCACTCAGGCCTGGCGCCGCTGTTCTTTCTCCAGCTTCCTGCGGATGCGCTGGCGCTTGAGGGGGGACAGGTAATCCACGAACAGCTTGCCGTCGAGGTGGTCGATCTCGTGTTGCAGGCAGATCGCCAACAGACCCTCCAGCTCGCGGGTGAAGGGTTTGCCATTGCGGTCCAGGGCGGTGACAGAAATTCGCTGAGGCCGTTCGACCGTCTCGTAAAAACCCGGCACTGAGAGGCAGCCCTCATCATATTCGCCCAGGACCGGATCAAGAATGGTGACCTCCGGGTTGATGAACACCAGCGGATCGCTGCGGTCGCTACTGATATCGATTACCAGCAGCCGCTGGTGCACGTTGACCTGTGTGGCCGCGAGGCCGATTCCCGGCGCTGCATACATGGTTGCGAACATGTCGTCGATGAGGGTGCGAGTGGCGTCCGTGACCGTTTCTACCGGCGCTGCCCGGGTGCGTAGCCGGGGATCGGGAAATTCGAGAATGTCGAGTACTGCCATGGTGTTAGCTGCCCTTGGTGCTCTGCCGGCCGATGGTAAATTAGTCACATTGGGGCTTGCCACGGGCCAGTGCCCACCGCAAACTGTGGCTATTATATAACTGCTGGCAAGGTAGTGCCCAGCGTCGGCCAACAGGCTGCGTACTTGTCTGCACGGGGACGTCGCTGGAGCAGTAATGTTGGCGGGCGGTTATGGTGGCAGGCTGGACGGAATCATGAGAGCGAAGTCTTTTTCGATTTACCTGGTGTTACTCGGGAGCTTGCTGCTCAGTTCCTGGCTGCAGGCTGCAGTGGAGCTTAATGAAGATGTGCCGGACACCTATATCGTCAAAAAGGGCGATACGCTCTGGGGCATTTCCGGCATGTATCTGCGCGAGCCCTGGCGCTGGCCGGAATTGTGGGACGTCAACCCGCAGATAGACAATCCCCACCTGATTTATCCGGGCGATGAGCTGTATCTCACCTGGGTCGACGGCCAGCCGCGCCTGATGGTTCGCCGGGGTCGCGATATCAAGCTGGAGCCCGGCATGCGGGTCGCACCGCTGGACCTGGCCATACCCCTGATCCCGCTGGATCAGATCGGCGCTTTTCTCAAGCGCCACCGCATACTCGCGGCCGATGAGCTGAACAATTCTGCCTATGTGGTCGCAGGCGACCAGGGCCGCCTGATCGCTGCGCCAGGTGACCGCATCTTCGGCCGCGGGCCCTTCCCGGATGGCGAGCGCAGCTACGGCATTTTTCGTGCGGGGGACACCTATCGCGATCCGATCACCAATGAGTTGCTGGGCTATCAGGCGATGGACATCGGCAATGCGCGCCTTATCAGCAGCAATCTCGATGACATCACCGAGCTGGATATTACCCGCGTGACGGAAGAAGTGCGGATATCGGATCGTCTGCTGCCAATGCGCGAGCAGGTTCTGGATGCAACATTCCAGCCGCGTGCGCCGGCAGTCGAGGTGACCGATGGCTTCATGATTGCCGTTGACGGCGGCGTCAACCAGGTCGGCCAGGGCAATATCGTGGTGCTTAACCGCGGCGAGCGCGATGGTCTGGAAGTGGGCCACGTGCTGGCCATTTACCAGGTCGGAGGGCTGGTTTTTGACCAGGTGGCGCGCCAGAACGTGACCCTGCCAGACACCCGTGCCGGCCTGCTGATGGTGTTCGAGGTTTTTGAGAAAGCCAGCTACGGACTGGTGCTGAGAGCCAGTCGCCCGCTGAAGGTGCTGGACAAGGTAAAGAACCCCTGACAGGACTGCAGGGGGAAGCGGAACAGACATGACGTCAAGGATGATGTATGGATGCCACCCACGCCCGGCTGTGCCTGCTGCTGCACAGCCTCCCCAATCTCGATAATCGCCAGCTGCGGCTGTTGCTGCGGCGCTTTGGCTCTCCGCAAGCCCTGTGGGCGGCTGACTCCCCAGACCTCCTCGAAGCCGGTGCCAGCGCTGCGGCGCTCGCAGACCTGGCGGTTGCCCGCGCCCGCGGGCGACATCCGGAGGCGCCCCGGGATATCGATCGGCAGCTCGATGCCCTGCACGCAGTCGACGGACGCGTCATTGCGCTCGGCGCGACTGATTACCCACCTCTGCTGGCCGCGATCCACGATCCGCCTCCCTTTCTCTACCTCCGCGGGAGCGGTGGGCTGTTGCAGGCTCCCCAGCTGGCCATGGTGGGGAGCCGCAAGGCTACCCCTCCGGGCATCCGCTATGCCCGGGACCTGGCCGGTGCTGCGGTCCGGGCCGGACTGACCGTCACCAGCGGACTGGCGCTGGGCATTGATGGCGCCGCCCATCGCGGCGCGCTTGAGGCCGGAGGCTCCAGCGTTGCGGTTATGGCGACAGGCGTCGAAACCATCTATCCGCGACGCCATCAGCCATTGGCCACACAATTGCTCGAGAATGGCTGTCTGGTCAGCGAATTTGCGCCTCTGACACCGGCTCTGCCGCAGCATTTCCCAGCCCGCAACCGGATCATCAGCGGTCTCGCGCTCGGCGTGCTTGTGGTCGAGGCGGCCCTGCCCAGCGGCTCTCTGATCACTGCCGGCACGGCACTGGAGCAGGGTCGGGAAGTCTTTGCCGTGCCCTGGTTTCCTGCACACCCCGGCGGCCGGGGCTGCCTGCGACTGCTGCGTGACGGTGCGGCCATGGTAGAGAGTATTGATGATATCCTGGCGGAGCTGGGCCCTCTGTTTCAATGCCAGCTGGAGCTTGCCCCTGCCCCTGAGGAGACCCCCGCTGCGAGTGCACGCCAGTCCTGGCTGCTTGGCCTGATCGGATTCGAGGTGGTCACGGTGGAAACCCTGGTGAAAAGCTCGGAGCGTCCAGTGGCTGAGGTTCTGGCAGCCTTGTCCCGGTTGGAACTTGAGCGGAGCATCGTGCGCCACGGTGGCGGATACATCCGCTGCTGAGACAGCCTTCGCAGCTGGGCTGTGAGCCGGGCTTGCCAGTGGCAGGCCAAGCCGGTAAATTTCGCGCTCCTGCCTTTGGGAGCTGAACTTGGCCTCTACCCTGCAACTGCGTGCCGCGGTGCACGCCCTCGCCGCCGGCGGCGTCATCGCCTGCCCGACCGAGGCTGTCTGGGGCCTGAGCTGCGACCCCGACAACTACGATGCGGTGGCGCGCCTGCTGTACCTGAAACAGCGCCCTGTTGAGAAGGGATTGATCCTCGTCGCGGCAGACGTCGATCAGCTGGCGCCGCTGCTGGAGGGGCTGACTGACGCTCAGCTCAGCAAGCTTGCTCTGTCCTGGCCCGGGCCCTCGACCTGGCTGGTACCCCATCATGACCGTGTGCCTCCGTGGATTCATGGAGGGAGCACAAAGGTTGCGGTGAGGGTAAGTGCTCACAAAGGCGTGGCGGCGCTGTGTCGGGAATGGGGCGGTGCGCTGGTTTCCACCTCCGCCAACCCGGCTGGCAGTCGCCCTGCCACCGCTCAGTTTCAGGTGCAACGCTATTTCCATAACCAGCTCGATGGGGTGCTGCCGGGCGCGCTTGGAGGCGCCAGCAGGCCCACGGTGATTCGCGACCTGCTCACCGACCAGGTGCTGCGGGCCTGAGTTCTTTTCCACGCTGGTGCCGTGGCGCAGCGCCATGCGTATAATGGCGCGCAGATAATAGAAGCTGCCATCGGAAAGCCCATGCAACCAGAAGCCGTAAAAGCCTATCTGCTCCAGCTCCAGCAAACCATTTGCGAAGGTCTTGCTGCCGAAGACGGCAGCGCTGAGTTCATCGTTGACGACTGGCAGCGACCGGAGGGCGGCGGTGGTCGCAGCCGGGTGCTTGCAGGCGGCGCCGTGTTTGAAAAGGCAGGGGTCAATTTTTCCCATGTGATGGGTGACAGCCTCCCGCCCTCCGCAACCGCGGCCCGACCCGAATTGGCCGGGCGCACTTACCAGGCCATGGGCGTGTCGCTGGTCATCCACCCCACCAATCCCTACGTGCCA
>JBLRXF010000279.1:0-4392 GCA_047920875.1 Haliea sp.
CGCCGAGGCTGGCGCGGACGGCTTCCACCACCGCGATGTCGTCGCGCCAGTGTGGCCGGTGGAAACGCAGCTTGACCGCTGGAAATCCAGCCTCGCGAATGGCCTGGACCGCCTCGGCGGTGGCTTCCGGCATATCCTTGTAACCGCTCATCACCAGCGGCCCGCGCACGCAGATTTCACCGGGCTCCCCGGCGGCTACGGGATTGCCATCGCCGTCCAGCAGCGCCAAGTGTACCCAGGGCGAAGGCCGCCCGCAGGCCGCCAGGCGCTCGGGCTTGCTGAGGTCGTGCTCGGCTCGGCGCATATTGGCGAGCACCATGGGCGCTTCGGACTGGCCGAAGAATTGGTAGAACACTGGCCCCCACATCTCGATGGCCTGGGTCAGGCGCGCCGGGCTCATGGGTGAGGCGCCGTAGAAAATGGATTCCATGCTCGACATATCGGCGGTTTTGGCCCGCGGTGAATCCAGCAGGAAGTACAGCATGACCGGCACCAGCATGGTGGCGGTGATGCGGTGCTGCTCCACCATGTCGAAGAAGCCGTCGGGGCTGAAGCCCTGCATCACGTAGAAGGCGCCGCCTTTCTGCAGCACCGGGATGAAAAAGGCCGCCGCCGCGTGGGACAGTGGCGTGGCGATCAGCATCCGCAGGTCTTCCGGGAACTCCCACTCGGCCAGCTGGATCTGGGTCATGTAGCTGGTGACCCGGTAGCTGCTCATCACGCCCTTGGGCTTGCCGGTGGTGCCGCCGGTGAAATTGACCGAGGCGATATCCTCCGGGTTAACGTCCGGCGCCACCAGTGGCTGGGGTGCGAAGCTGTCCGCCAGTGCCAGGTAGTCGGTGCCGCTGTCGCTGGGGCCGAAGGAGAGCAGGTGTTTCACGCCCGGTACGCGCTGCTGCAGCTTGCTGGCATGGGCGTCGAAAGCGCTGGGATCGTAGACCAGGGCGTCGATTTCCGCAGCCTCCAGCACATAGGCGTGGTCGTCCAGGGAACCCAGCGGATGCAGGGGCGTGCCGATACAGCCTGCCAGCTGCATGGCGGCGATATTCGACAGCACCTCGGGTCTGTTGCCGGAAATCACCGCCACCCGGCTGCCGCGACCCAGGCCGAGGGACTGCAGGGCCTGCACCAGCTGGCTGGTGCGCTCGCGCACCTCGCGGTAGGTGGCCACCTTGTCGCCCAGAAACAGGCATGGCTGGTCATGGTAGCGGTTCAGACCCTCCACCAGCAGATGCGGCATCAGAGGTGGGTGGTAGAGCGAATTGTTATCCATTCTGGTAGTGCTCCTCTTGCTGACTAGTATTGCTGACTATGCCGGGTCGACGCAGAGCCCGCGCGCCAGGGCGGTGAACATGTCCACCACACCGCGTTTGCTGAGGGCGGCGTCCACCACCATGCTGGAACCGTGGAAGGTACCCGGGTAGCAGTGGATCTCGGTGGATACGCCCGCTGCCAGCAGGCGCTGGGCGTAGATCAGCGCTTCGTCCCGCAGGGGGTCGAACTCCATGGCGGTAATGCAGGCGGGGGGCAGGCCGGCCAGGTTCTGCTCCCGGGCGGGGGCAGCCAGCGCCGGGACATTGTCCGCGCCGCGCTGGTAATTGCTGCCCAGATAGTGGTCCCAGCTCTGTTCCGCGTTCGGGCGGTGCCAGATGGGAGTGTCGGTGAAGGCGGTCATGCTGGGGGTGTCGAGCCGGTCGTCCAGCACCGGGATGGACAGGAACTGGTAGCACAGGGCCGGGCCGCCGCGCTCCCGGGCAGCGAGCGCGGTCGCCGCGGCCAGGCAGGCGCCGGCGCTCTGGCCCATGATCCCAAGCCGCCGCGCGTCAATGCCGAGGCTGTCGCGCTGGGCGTGAGTCCAGCAAAGGGCGGCATAGCAGTCTTCCAGGGGGCCGGGGAAAGCCGTTTCCGGCGACAGCCGGTAGTCCACGGATATCACCACAATGCCCAGGTTGGCGGCGAGTGCCACACAGATGGCGTGCTCGCTTTCCAGGTTGCCGAACACAAAGCCACCGCCGTGCAGGTAGACCAGCCCTGGCAGCGCGCCGCCCGCATTCGCAGGCCGGTACACCCGCACCGTTACCTCCGGGTCACCAGCGGCGCCTGGGATACGATGGTCGCTTATATCAAGGCTACTGGTATCCAGCGCCGCGTTGCCTGGCGCCACCATCGCGTCCATGGTGGCGCGCATCACCTGCGGCTCCTTCAGATCGAAGGGTGGCAGCAGGTCGAGGATAGGGCGCAGTTCCGGGTCGATGTTGTATTTCATGGTCGGCTGTCCGTTGCTATTGTTGATGAATTCTATTGTGGGTTGAGGGGTACACGCTGTCACCTCTCCTCGCCCCGAAGTGGGTCCAAGTATGGATACTTTACCCGCTTTTACCGCGGCAGCGGGCTGTGGTCAGGCCTGGCAATCCAGCACGATCTTGCCCGCCACCGCGCCCACATCGATCAGGCGGTGAACCTCCGCCGCCTCCGCCAGCGGCCTCACCTCCGCCACGGCCGGGCGCAGCCGCCCCTCCTTGAGCCACTGCATAAGTGTGATTACGTCTTCCCGGAATTCCTGCGGGTGTTTCTCGCGCCGGGTCTGAATGTTGTAGAAGCCTGTGCCGCGCCCGTCCGGCAGGCAGCGCCAGAGGCCCAGCAGTTTGGCAAAGCCCCACAGCAATCCCGGGATAGACTCCTCCCCGGTAGTGACCTGCAGGGCGCCGAAGCCCACCAGCTTGCCGCCTTTGGCAACGCAGCGGTAAGAGCGGGACCAGTTGCGGCCGCCAATGGTGTCAAAGACTGCCTGTACCCCTGCACCCCCGGTGAGCCGCTCGATCTCCGCCTCGAAATCCGTGCTGCGGTAATTAATGGGCGTAGCGCCGAAACTGCGCACCAGTTCGTGCTTGCTGGCGGAGGCGGTGCCGTAGGCCGTGAGCCCCATTTCCCGCGCCAGCTCCAGCAGGGCCGTACCCACCGCACCCCCGGCTGCGTGCACCAGAATACTGTCACCGCGCTGAAGGCTGCATTCGCGCGTCAGCATTTGATAGGCAGTGGTGTAGGAGAGGATCATGCACACCGCCTGGGCCGGGTCCAGGCCGGCGGGGCAGGGTACTACCCGAGCGGCATCCGCCAGAAGATACTGGGCATAGCCGCCAATGACCGGCATGTCGGCCACGCAATCGCCGACCTGCAGCGTGTTCACCCCGCTGCCCACTGCATCCACCACCCCGAACCAGTCATAGCCCGGCGTGAAGGGCGGTTTCTGCTTCACCCCAGGATACTGGCCCTGGCGGATGACCCCCTCTGTCAGGATAGATGTGTGTGCCGCAGCATTGCGGATCAATCGGCAGGAGCTGATTGTGAAGCAAGAGAAGCTGCTGAAGTGATGGAGGAACCGACCCTCCGGAGTCTGCCTGCAGGGGCCGGCTCCAAACCACCCTCAAGCGGCATTGGCTGAAGACCGTTGTCGTGAGCGTTGAGGGAGAAGGCGTGTCCATGTGGTGCGTCAGGTACGAATCGAGAAGGCGAGTACAAGCGAACCATCGTTCAGGTGTCGTTACTGATCACATGACATCAAAACCGGGGGCCACATCTATCCCCGGGACGAGCCCATCGGAGAACCTGCTTACTGGGTGGGCGGTGTCCGGCATAGAGATGGCGCGAGCTCGATTTCAGGCGCTTCAGCGGAACTGCGGGAACTCGGTACTGTGATGCTAAGGGAGAAAGTCAAGTGAGGAAAAGCGAGACTGAGAGTACCAATGCACGGACCGAGGACGGACCGACTCGTATTAGCGTGGATGTGCCTGTAATGGGCGCGGAGCGAAGGGGTCGGGTTGCTTCAGTCGAATCACGAGTCAACTTCTTCGGGAGAATGAGCTGGTGACATCGGCGAAACCCTTTGTCATTTCCAAACGCCTGGTGTGGGAGGCATACCGGCGCGTGAAGGCCAATCGAGGAGCAGCCGGGATTGACGGCCAATCGATCAAGGATTTTGATTGTGACCTGAGCAGGAACCTCTACCGGATATGGAATCGGATGTCGTCGGGAAGCTACTTTCCCCCGGCGGTCAAAGCAGTACCGATACCGAAGAAAACCGGAGGGGAGCGGATTCTCGGAGTGCCGACGGTCAGTGACCGAATTGCACAGACTGTCGTCACCTTGGTGTTGGAGCCGATTTTAGAGCCTGTCTTTCATGGCGACTCTTACGGCTATCGGCCCGGGAAATCAGCACATGACGCACTCGCGGTGACGCGCAAACGTTGCTGGGCGCGTGATTGGGTGCTGGAGTACGACATCCGTGGCCTGTTCGACAACATCGATCACGGTTTGCTCTTGAAAGCACTTCGTCATCACTGTGACGAACGATGGGTATTGCTCTATGTGGAGCGATGGTTAACGGCTCCGATG
>JBLRXF010000280.1:0-1835 GCA_047920875.1 Haliea sp.
GTAGGGGAACAACGCGACGCCGAGATCGAGGAGGTCGGTGTGCGCGAGCGTCGCCACGTCGAGGCTCAGGGCGCCATGAACCTGATGGCGACGTAGCACGTTCGCGACCTCGAAGGGCAGTAGATGGGGTGCGGCGAGGTGAGCGTCGGCGAGGGTCTGCATCGCCCAGGTTCCGTGCGCGGCGGCCCCGGTGAGCGCGGCCACGACCACGGAGGCGTCGACGACGACCACCGGCACGTCGGCCGGCAGCTCGAGGGCGAGCCGGACCTCGTCGATGACCGCCGACTCGTCCACGGCCGGGGAGGTCGCCGGCTGGGACGCAGTGAGGTGCTGCGTTCCAGCGCGGTCGCCGCGGTGATCCGCGCCGTGGGCCTGGCGGTGGTATTCCTGCTGCATATTCTGCTGGCGCGTCTGGCGGTGGATGCCACCAGCTATGGCGTCTTTGCCTGGAGCCAGAACCTGCTGTTCCTGCTGGGCAGCCTCTTTGCCCTGGGTATTCCGATCATGGCCAGCCGGCTGGCGGCGGTGCAGGTTTACCGGGGCGACAGCGCCGGGCTGCGCAGGGTCAGCAGCACGGCCCATGGCTGCGTGCTCGCGATCAGTCTTGCCGGTGCCGGCGCAGGGCTGCTGATCCTCTGGAGCCTGCCCCCGGAACTGTTCAGCGGCCTGTCGCGGGAGGCAATCAGCCTCGCCGTGCTGGCCGCTCCGGTGGTATCCCTGACAATGCTGCGGCAGGCTCTGGCGCGCGCGGCCTCGCGGCTGTTCTCCGCCTTCGTCCCCACCCAGGTGCTGCGCCCGCTGCTCACCGGCCTGCTGGCCCTGGGGGCGCTGCTGCTGCTGCAGCGGCCGCTGACCGCGCTGGATATGCTGGCCGCGCTCACGTTGAGCCTGCTTCTGGTCCTGCTGATACAGGTACTCTGGGGGGCTTCGCGGCCGCTGCTGGTCAATCCGGAGGCGCCGGGAGCTGACGCAGGGGCGGTTGCCGCCAGGGAAGCTCCCGTGGCCGCGGGCCAAGGGGACACGGCCCCCGGAGCCGCAAGTCAGACGGATGCCACCCCAGGCGCCATCGGCCTGCTGCGCCAGTCCATGCCGGTGTTCGCCACCCGGCTTGCAGACATCGTGATGACCTACGGCAACACCCTGCTGCTGGGCCTGATCGGTGGGCCCCTGGCCGCCGCCAGTTTCTTTGTCGCCGACCGCCTGGCTCAGCTCGCGGCGATCCCCGGCTCGGTCACCTCCGCGGTCATCCAGCCCTGGCTGGCCAGCGCACACGCGCAGGGGGACCAGGCGCGCCTGCAGCGGGTCGTGACCCAAGCGGCCCACGTGGCCCTGTGGCCCAGCCTGTTCGGCGGGCTGGCGCTGTTCCTGGCCGGACCCTGGCTGCTGGAATTGTTTGGTGGCGACTTTGCCGCAGCGCTTCCAGTATTGGGCGCCCTGCTGGTGGCGCAAGTGAGCGGCGCCCTGTTCGGGCCCTGCCACCAGGTTCTGGTGATGAGCGGTCGGCAACGACAGGTCATGCGCCTCACCCTGCTGGCAGCAGTTCTGCACCTGCTGCTGGTGGCCCTGCTGATACCCGCCATGGGTGCCCTGGGCGCGGCGTTGGGCAGCATCGCCAGCAGTTTGCTGCTCGCCATCGGCTGCTGGTGGCTGGTGCGGCGCGAGTACGACTTGCGCACCACGGTATTCTGAGGACGCCATGCGGATTCCGATTGTCGTCGATGGCTCCAAGGATATCCGCCGGAGATTCTGGCCGAGTATGCGCAGCTGCCGCAGGTCACGGTGCACAATTAAGCCATGCCCATCATCGCCGCAGGGGGGCGGAGTTACCGGGGGCG
>JBLRXF010000280.1:1845-4385 GCA_047920875.1 Haliea sp.
GTCCCTCGCGGTAGACCGCGTTCCGCCCGCAGTTCCCGCCGCAGGCGCAGGGTCGGATGCAGCAGGGTCCAGGGAGTCAGCAGGTACCGCCGCCAGAGCCGCCCGGGGTTGTGCAGCAGGCGGTACAGCCAGCCCAGCCCCAGCCGGCTAAAGACTGCCGGCGGGCGCGCCTGCAGGCCGGTGTAGTAGTCCAGGGTGCCGCCGGCCTGAAGAATGGCGCCGGCCCGGAGCTGCCCGCAATGGCGCAGGATCCACTGCTCCTGCTTCGGCATGCCCATGCCCACCAGCAGCAGCTGCGGCCTGAAGTCATTGATCGCGGCGACTACTGCGGCGTCATCGTCGCAGTAGCCGTGCTGCCAGGCGATCGCCAGCCCCGGCCACTCCCGGGCCACCCAGCGCCGTGCCCGCTGCACAGCGGTGTCCTCGGACCCCAGGTAGAACACCCGCAGTCCCTGGGCCTGGGCAGCGTCAAACAGTTGCGGCAGGCAATCCATCAGCGAGAAACGCTGCGCCCCGCGGGTATCGAACCCGGCTGCGCGCAGCAGCCACAGCACCGGCACTCCGTCCACGTAGCAGCGTTCGCACTGGCGGTAGAAGGCCGCCACCTCCGGGTCCCGCTGCTGGAGATGGAGGCTGAACAGATTGTGATGACCGATCAGCAGAGGGGACTGGCCCTTCGCCATCTCCGCCACTTGCGGCAGCACCTCCTGCAGCAGCGCCTGCAAGCTCTGTGGCTGCAGCGCACAACCGGCAAAGCGGCGCAGGGCGGGGCCGGCAAACGCGCTGTCCCACACACTGTGCTCAGTCATCATCCAGCCAGTGCTGCAGGTCGCGTCCGGTGGCACGTTCCAGCTCGCGGATATCGGCGCCGTACTCCCGGGTCAGCTGCTGGCGGGCGGCGGCAGGGATCGGCGGCAAGGCAACCAGATTCACAGTATCCAGCCGTGCTTTCACCCGGGCTGCGAATGACAGGGGCAGCCACTGCTTAACCCTGCGCTTGAAGCGCTCGGAACGCAGCAGTCTGTACACCAGCGGGCTGCGCGGCATGCCGGAGCGGTTCTGGCGATAGGCCTCCGGTGCCGGGATGCGGGCGATCTGCAGAAACTCGCAGCACTGGCGCCACAGGGCCTCGGGGCGGTCGCGCAGATCCTCGTAGAACAGCACCAGCACCCGCTCCGCCCCGAATACCTGCCGGTAGTGGCGCAGCTGGCGCGGGTAGTGCCCCATTTCCCGGTAGCGCAGCAGATGCGAAACCCGGGCGCGCCTGGCCTCGGCGGCCAGGGCCTCCTCGAAGCTGCCACAGGGCTCTTCCCGGTCGCGGCGGGCATGGCTCCAGGCGGAGTAGGCGCGGTCCGCGGGCTGGCGCAGGATCATCACCACCCGCGCCTCGGGATTGAACCGGTACAGTGCTTCCGCGCAGCCCGGCTCGGACAGATACCAGGTGCTGGCTTCCCCCAGCACCCGGGCGCTGGCCGGCGCCTCCTGCCACAGGGCCAGGTAGTCCGCCTCGGAGCGCACTACCCAGCTGCTGGCCCGCGCCAACTCGCCATAGCCATCGCGGCAGGTGTAGCCCTGCTCGCCAAAGGCAAGAAACCCCGGCTCCTTCGGTGTCGACATGGCGATTTCGGGATGGCCCGCCAGCATGGTCGCCAGGGTAGTGGTGCCGCTCTTTTGCGCGCCCACAAGAAACAGGTTCGGGCGCCTGGGCCCGGCCGCCACAGGCTCAGTAGGCATTGGCACCGGTCCATCCCAGCAGGGCGGTTTTCGCCAGTATTTTCAGGTCCAGCCCGAGGGACCAGTGCTCGATGTAGTAGAGGTCGTATTGCAGGCGCTTCTCCATTTTCTCCAGGGTGTCGGTTTCGCCGCGATAGCCGTGGATCTGGGCCCAGCCGGTGATGCCGGGCTTGACCCGGTGCCGCTGCATGTAGGCGGCCAGCTTCCGGGCGTACTCCTGGTTCAGCGCCACCGGGTGCGGGCGCGGGCCCACCAGGGACATGTCACCGCGCAGGACATTGAGCAACTGCGGCAGCTCATCCAGGCTGCTGCGGCGCAGGAAGCGGCCACAGCGGGTGACCCGCGGGTCGTCCCGGCGGGCCTGGCTGAAAGGGTCCCCGGGGGCGCCGGCATGCATGGTGCGGAACTTCAACACCTCGATCAGCCTGCCGCCGCTGCCGTGGCGCTGCTGCCGGTACAACACCGGGCCGGGGCTGTCGAGGCGCACCAGCAGGGCGATCAGCAACAGCAGTGGCGCCAGCAGCACCAGCAGCAGCGCCGCCAGGCCGAGATCCAGCAGGGTCTTGAGCCAGGCGTCGGGGCCGTCCAGCAGCGTCGCGTTGAGGGCGATGACAGTCACGCCGTCGACGTTGCTGGCGCGCTGGCCCAGCAGGTTGAGCATGCTCAGGTTCGGCACGTAGCACACCGGCAGGCTGTACAGCCGCAGCTGGGTGAGGAGGGCGCCGGAATCGTTCCCGGGGGGCGCCTCGGGAGCCAGCCACAGCTCGGTAACTGCGGGTTCCGCCGCCGCCAGAATGGCTTCCAGG
>JBLRXF010000281.1:0-4381 GCA_047920875.1 Haliea sp.
GCGTCAGTATGTCGGCGATGACTGCCGCCGGCAGCAGACCGGCCAGGTTGGCATAGTCGCTCGCAGCCTCGGTGTGCCCGGCGCGGGTAAGGACACCGCCGGGAGTCACGGTGAGGGGGAAGATGTGCCCGGGCTGCACGATATCCGCCGGCACCGCGTGGGGCGCCACCGCGGCCAGTACCGTGCGTGCGCGGTCGGCGGCGGAGATGCCGGTGTCTATGCCTACGGCGGCCTCGATGGACAGGGTGAAGTTGGACTTTTCGCCCCGGGCCGCAGGCACCATGGGCGGCAGGTCCAGCTGGCGGCAGCGCTCCTCGGTCAGGGTCAGGCAGACCAGGCCCCGGGCCTGGCGAGCCATGAAGTTCACGTGGGCGGCGGTCACATGCTCTGCCGCCACCATCACCACGCCTTCGTTGTGGCTGTCGGCATCGTCGTCTACCAGCACCACCATGCGGCCCTGGCGGATGTCGCTGATCAATTCATCTACTGTGTTTACTTGCATGCCAATCAAATCCTTGTGCGCGTTGCGACCTCGGCGGCCCCACCTCGGCGGCCCCACCTAGGCGGCCCCACCTAGCGTTTCAGATAGCCGTTGTCGGCCAGGGTGGCCAGGGAAATGCCGCCCTGGTGGCCGGCCTTGGCGGCGTCTTCACCCAGTAACAGGCGCTCCAGATAGCGGGCGATGACGTCCACTTCCAGGTTCACCCGGCTGCCGGGGCGGTACTCGGCGAACACTGTCTCGGCCCAGGTCTGGGGGATGATGTTGAGTTCGAACTCGGCGCCGTTGACCGCGTTCACAGTCAGGCTGGTGCCGTCGATGCAAATGCTGCCCTTGTGGGCGATATACTTGGCCAGCCCGTCCGGTGCGCGCATGACATAGCGCCAGGAACGGCCGTCGGCCACTACGCTGACCACCTCACCCACCCCATCGACATGGCCGCTGACAATGTGGCCACCGAGGCGGCTGGCAGGCGTCAGCGCCTTCTCGAGATTCACCCGGCTGCCAGGCTTGAGGCTGCCAAGGGTGGTGAAATCCAGGGTTTCCCGCGACACGTCCGCCCAGTAGCCGTCCCCGGGCAGCTCGGTGACGGTGAGACAGACGCCGTTGGTGGCAATGCTGTCGCCAAGGCCAACGTCATCCAGCGGCAACTTGCCGCTGTGCACCCGCAGGCGCACATCGCCGGCGGTAGGCTCAAGCGCGGCAATACTGCCTACGGCCTGGATGATTCCTGTAAACATGTTGTGGTCCTGTATTAGCGCCGGGGGACGGCGGTAAAGCGCCAGTCATCACCCACCCTGCGCACATCAAGCAGGGTCAGCGGCAGCTGTTGCGCCATCAGCGTCAGCGGCAATTCCAGCAGTGGCCGGGCCGCACTTCCCAGCAGCGTCGGCGCCATGTATACGATCAATTCGTCCAACAGGCCCAGTTGCAGCAGTGCGCCCGCCAAACGGGGGCCAGATTCTACCAGAATTTCATTGCATTGCCGCCTGTGCAGCTCCGTCAGCAGCGCCTGAAGGTCCAGGCCGCTGTCAGTGCGGGGCAGGGGCAGCAGCTCGGTGGTGGCCCCTGGCGGCGCGGGGAGCGGCGCCTTTTCTTCGCTGCAGCACCACAGCGTTGGCGCATCTTCACTGAAGATGCGCGCATCCACAGGTGCCTGCAGGCCCGAATCCAGCACCACCCGCAGGGGCTGGCGGGCACTGGCGCGGGCGGCATCCGCGGGCTTCATGCCCAGTTCCGCAGCGCGCACCGTCAGCGCGCAATCGTCCGCGAGCACGGTGCCTGCACCGGTAACAATGGCACAACTCATGGCGCGCAGCCGCTGCACATCCTGGCGCGCCGCGGGGCCGGTAATCCACTGGCTCTCGCCCGAGGCCATGGCGGTGCGCCCATCCAGGGACATGGCCAGTTTGGCGCGCACCCGGCCCCGGCCGCGGCGCATGCGCTGGATGAAACCGGGAATCACCTGTTCCGCCTCGGCACCGAGCAGGCCGCAGCTCACCTCAACCCCCGCCTCCCGCAGCCGCGCCAGGCCGCGGCCGGCGACCAGCGGGTTCGGGTCCTCCAGCGCTGCAACCACCCGGCTGACGCCCGCGGCCAGCAGAGCGTCGGCACAGGGCCCGGTTTTACCATGGTGGCTGCAGGGTTCCAGGGTGACGAAGGCGGTTGCACCGCGGGCATCACCGGCGGCCCGGAGTGCCTCGATCTCTGCGTGATTACCACCGGCAGGCTGGGTAAAACCCTCGCCAATAACGTGGCCGTCACGCACCAGCACGCAGCCCACATGGGGGTTGGGCATGGCGGAGTAGCGGCCGCGGCGCGCCAGTTGCAGGGCCCGCGCCATCATCCGCGTATCGAAGTGAGTGTCGGTCATTGCGGGTTCAGACCGTTCTGCTGGGCTCGCGCTTGGGTTCTGCCTCCAGGCGCTCGATGGCATCGCGGAATTCGGAGATGTCCTGGAAGCTGCGGTAGACGGAGGCAAAGCGCACGTAGGCCACCTGATCCAGCTGCTTGAGATGATCCATCACCAGCTCCCCCAGCACCCGGGAGCCAACCTCGCGTTCGCCGGTGGCGCGCAGGGCGTGCTTGATGTGATTGATGGTGGCCTCGATGTCCTCCACCGACACTGGCCGTTTCTCCAGTGCGCGCTGAAAGCCCGCGCGCAGCTTGTTTTCATCAAAGGGCTCGCGATTGCCGTTCTGCTTGATCACCCGCGGCATGACCAGCTCTGCCACCTCGTAGGTGGTGAAGCGCTCCCTGCAGCTCAGGCACTCGCGACGGCGGCGGATCTGGTCGCCCTCGGCGACCAGCCGCGAGTCGATCACCTTGGTGTCATCGGCGGCACAAAAGGGGCAATGCATGGGGAGTTACCCTGTGGTCAAGTGCCTGAAGCGTAACATATTTCCGGGGCAGGCAGGATTTTCGCCGCGGATAACCCCGGGCGCCCATCTTTGCTATCCTCTGTTACCGCCATCCGGAGACAGCCATGAGCACATACACCCTTTCGCGCCTGATTCGCCGGGCCGCGGCCGCCACGCTCATCTGCGCCCTGGCCCTCCCCGCCACCAGCTTCGCGCAGAAAACCGCGCGCCCGGTGCTGCTGGGCAAACACTGGGTCGCGGTCACCGGCAAGCCCCAGGGTGCCACCGCAGGGGCGATGATGTTCCAGCAGGGCGGCAACGCCATAGACGCCGCGGCGGCCATGCTGGCGGTCACCTCAACAATGTGGGACGTGCTTGGCTGGGGCGGCGAGACCCAGGCCCTGATCTACAACCCGCACACGGGGGAGGTAAAGGGCATCAACGCACTGGGCGTTGCGCCCACGGGCGCCACCCCGGAATTCTTCCGCGAGCAGGGCATGCTATACCCGCCGGAATACGGCCCTCTGGCCGCGGTCACCCCCGGCACACCGGGCGGGCTGATGGTGATGCTGGCGGAGTACGGCCGTCTCAGCCTCAAGGAAGTCTTGGCACCGGCCATGGAAATGGCCCGGGGGTACCCCATCGAGGAAACCCAGGCCCGGTTTATCGAGAGCCGCCGCGACATCCTGGAGCAGTGGCCCGACTCGCGGCGGGTATTCCTGCCCCACTACGATGCCGACAAGCCGGAACAGCGCGCAGCGCCGGCACCCGGTGAAATCTTCCGCCAGCCCAACCTGCTGGCGACCCTGGAAAAGCTGGTGGCCACCGAGGCCGAGGCCCTGGCAGCGGGCGCGGACCGCAAGACCGCCATCATGGCCGCCAACGAGCGTTTCTACCGCGGTGATATCGCCGCCGAGATTGTCCGCGCCACCCAGGCACAGGGCGGGCTGATCACCGCCGAAGATTTGGCCAAGTGGGAGGTGATCATCGAGGAGCCGGTCAGCATCAATTACCGCGGCATCGACGTCTACAAACTCACCACCTGGACCCAGGGGCCGGCCATGCTGCAGGCGCTGAACCTGCTGGAGGGCTTTGACCTCAGGGCCATGGGCTATAACAGCACCCGCTATATCCACACCCTGTACCAGGCCATGAACCTGGCCTTTGCCGACCGCGACTTCTACTACGGCGACCCTTACCTGCCACCGGAAGAACCCATCGCAGGCCTGCTGTCGAAAAAATATGCCGAACAGCGGCGCCAGCTGATGCCTACCGACCGCAACCTCACCGACCTGAAACCCGGCGACCCCTACCCCTTCCAGGGTGGCAAGAATCCCTTCGAAGCGCTGCGCCAGGCCTGGACCCCGATCCCGCCCGCCGCGGAGGCCGAGGGCGCTGAAGGTTTCCAGCAGGCCAACAGCATGAGTGCCGATGAAGCGTTTCTGGCCGGCACTACCTCCATCCAGGCCGCGGATGCGGAGGGCTGGGTGATCTCGGTGACGCCTTCAGGCGGCTGGATTCC
>JBLRXF010000282.1:0-2289 GCA_047920875.1 Haliea sp.
GGCGTCGGTAAGAAAGCCGAAATCCGGCTGGAATACCCCCAGCATGTCCTGCACCGGCTTGCTGGTGACGCCGATCTTCTTGCCCACCACCCGCTCGCCGTCGTGTTCCAGGCGCTGCTGCAGCATCTGCAGGCTGATATGGTAGGCGTCATCAATGCTGATGCCGGGTACCCGCTCGGTCAGCGGCGCCAGGGTGCGGAACTCGCGCAGGGCATGATAGAGCTCTTCGCCGTACAGCCTTATCTGCTGTTTATCCATGCTGCAGGAAGTCCAGGCACTGGCGATTGAACAGGTCCCGGTGCTCGACCATGACCCAGTGGCCGCACTCGGACAGCAGCATCAGCTGCAGATGCTTGAGGTTTTTCGCCAGCGCCATGATCCCGCTCTCGGGCATCATGCGTTCATTGAGGCCCCAGAACGCGAGCACCGGGTGGTCGATTTCGTGCAGGCGATCAGTGAGGACCGGGATCTTCATGCTGGCCATCACGTGTCCGTTCATGATGCTCATGATCTGCATGCGCTCGCTCACCAGTTCGTCAGTGGCGTGGCGCGGGTCGTACATGAGCCCGGTGGCAAACAGGTCCTTCATCACTTCGGGGGTGACGGGCTCGCCCGAGCCAAACACCTTGAACATCTTCTGCATGCCGGGCATCTGCTGGTATTCGTGCATTTCGCTGACGCCCCCCGGGGCCATCAGGATCAACTTCTCGACCAGATCCGGGTGCGCCAGCGCCATCCCCAGCGCCACCACGCCACCCAGTGAATTGCCCACCAGGCTGCAGCGGCTGACGCCGATTTGATCCAGGGTCTGCTTGATGCACTGGACAAAGAAATCCAGGGTGTGGTCGACATCGTCGGGCTTGTCGGAAAAGCCGTAGCCGACGTGGTCGATAACAATACAGCGGTAGCCGGCGCCTGCCAGTACCGGAAAGTTGCCCTTGAAGTTGCTGTAGCCGCTGGCACCGGGGCCGGAGCCGTGCAGGAACACGACGACATTCTCACCGGCGCCTTCTTCCAGATAATGCATCCGGTAGCCGTTGGCGCAGTCTGCATACCTGCCTTCCGGCAGTACTCCCTTGGTTCCCATTATTTTCCCCGTTATGTTCTGTTATCAGACAGCGTAATCGCGGTTTTCTTCACCGAACAACACGGCACCCATGTTGGCGGCAAAGGGCGTCGAGTGGTTGGCAACATGAGCCTGGCTGGCGAGGATGTCAAGGTGGCGCGCCAGCAGTTCGCTGCCCAGGCGAATGCCACCGCTGCCGGCGGCCTTCAGCATTTTCCCCGACAGTTCCAGACAGCGGTCCGCAACCACCGCCGAATCATAGCGATAGCGCACGCGATCCTCGACCGGTATCGGTTCTCCCGCGCGGGTGCAGCCCATCATGGCGTCAAAGTTGCGCAGCATGGTGAGCTTCATTTCCTCTATCGCGGCCCTGACGTCAGCGGCCAGCTGCCGCGCAAAGGGGTCGGCGCTCATGGGTGTCGGGCCCACCCGGCGGGTCTTGGCGACAGCGATGAAATTCTCCAGCGAGCCCTGCAAGGAGCCGAGGGTCGCTGTGCAGACGGCACGCACGAAAACCTGCATGAAGGGCATGCGATAGAGCGGTGCGTCGTTGACCGCGTTGCCCGGGTTGTCGCAGCGATAGCCATCCAGCGAACGGTGGGTGCGGTGCTCCGGTACAAAAGCATCCTCAACCAGGATGTCGTGACTGCCGGTGCCCTGGAGACCCACCACATTCCAGTTGTCGACTATGCGGTAGTCGCTGATCGGCACCAGAAAGGTGCGATAGTTCACCATGTCGAAGGGGGCCTCGGCGGTGGGCACCACAGCGCCGAGGAACGCCCACTGGCAGTGTTCACTGCCGGAGGAAAAACTCCAGCGTCCGCTCAGGCGGTAGCCGCCCTCAACCGGCGTGACCTTCCCTACCGGCGCATAGGCGGATGAAATCAGTACCGAGGCATCCTCCGACCACACGTCTTGGGCAGCGCGATCGTCAAACAGCGCGAGCTGCCAGTTGTGCACGGCTACCACCCCCAACACCCAGGCGCTGGACATGCAGTGCTTGGCAACTTCCAGGCCGACGGTATAGAAAACCTGGGGATCCATCGCGTAGCCGCCCCACTGCTTTGGCTGCAGAATCTTGAAAAATCCCGCCTGCTGGAAATCGGCGATGGTCTCCGCCGGTACCTTGCGCTCAGCGCGACACTGCGCAGCGCGCGCCCGCAACACGGGTCCCATGGCCCGCGCCGCAGCCAGCAGTTCCTCTGCTCGCGGGGAACCGAGAC
>JBLRXF010000282.1:2299-4379 GCA_047920875.1 Haliea sp.
GAGACTGTGGGGGTCGTGTGTCATCGTGGCTGTCATTGCCTGCTGGACCGTCATGAAATACTCCTGCATGTTGTTATTGCTATTGCTCAAGCTTGGGTATTAAACGTCTCTGGTTGCGGATATTCATCCTCCATATAGGGTATGGCTGTCACTCTACCACCGCATCGCCAAAGGTGGTCGGCGGGCCGAAGAAAGCCCGGTGCGAAGGCGGCTGACCACCGGTGATATCGGTGACGCCATAGGCCTCACCGAGCTCGGCGCCGATACAGACGGTGCCGCTGTGGGCCATGCGCCCCGGGTCTGCCCACAGCGCAGCAATTACGCGGCCACTGAACTCCGGGTGTTCCGCTGTCGCTATCAGATCCGCGTATTTATCCGGCTCGGCGTCGAACACCAGCCGGGTGCGTTCGGTCAGCAGCAGGCCCATCCACAGCGAGATGACCGCAACATTATAGGGGCGGAAATCTACCGCCATGTCGTGCGCCATCTTGTCCACTGCCGCCTTGCCGGCCCCGTAGGCCGGGCCGTGCATGTAGATGCGCCCGCCAAATGACGAGGTATTGACTACCAGTCCCTCGCCATTGGCCAGCAGCAGCGGTGCCGCATACCAGCTGGCGGTATAGTGGGAGCGCATGCCGACATCCCAGAGGGTAGTCAGGTCCAGCGGTTTCTCCCAGAAAGGCCCGGTGGTGGTGAGCGCATCGTGCAGGCTGGTGGCGTTGTTGACGAGGATATCGAGCCGGCCGTGATCGTCCCGCACCCTTGCAAACAGCGCCTCCACGTCCTCATCGCGACTGTGGTCGCAGCGCACCGGGATCGCCTCACCCCCGGCAGCAGCGATTTCCGCCGCGGTCTCTGTGAGCGAGCCGGGCAGCGCTGCCTCGCCTGCCCGCCAGCTGCGACCGGTGATATAGACCGTCGCACCCGCCGCTGCCAGGGCCTTGGCGATACCCTTGCCGGCGCCCCGACTGGCGCCCGTCACCACCGCAATACACTCCCTGCCCTGCCCCATCCGGTTCTCCCGCTTGCTAGTTTGGCCGCTATATCCGACCATGCTACTGACAGCGGTCCCGGGCGCCAAGGTCGGCCCGAAAGCTGTTGACCAATATGTTAGGCCACTCCGGAGAAATTACCCTGCGCACCTGTCTGCTCCCGGCCCTGCTGTTGCTCGCTACCTCCGCGGGGGCCGCTGAGGGTGATCCACGGCTGCGCTATTCACAGACGTCTCCAGACTGGTTGCGCGCCGTCGGCCAGCTCACGGTGCCCGGGATCAGGCTGGAGAATGGCTATTCCCGACACCATACCGAGCGCTGCAGCGCCACCCTGGTCGCAGCCCCTGGTGCCAGCCACGCCACGGTCATTATTTCGGCCTGGCACTGTCTGGAGTTTTACCGGGACCTGAGTCAGCGCATAACCTTCACGCTGCTTCCAGCCAGCGCGGAGCCGCGGCTGATAGAAGCTGTGCGGTACGCTGACGGCGGCAGCATGGCGGCGGATTGGGCAGTGCTGCGGCTGCGGCAGCCGGTGGCGGTGGCCGAAGTGCCTGCGCTGCAACTGCACCCACAACAGGCAAATCCTGCGCTGCCGGTAGTCATGGCGGGGTATTCCCGGGATGAGGGAACAGGGGCGCACGGCGCTGAGCTCAGCTATGACCCCGCCTGCCGGATTACCGCAGCTGACCGCCGCAGCGGCGACAGTGACTGTCGCGCCTTCAAGGGTGCTTCCGGGGGTCCCGTGGTCCAGCTCAGCGAGACGGGCGAACCGCTGCTCAGCGGCGTGATTTCAGAGGGCAACGGCGTTGACTATAGCCGCTATGTACCGGTCTCGGTGTTTCGCCAGGCGCTACCACCGGAGCTGATGCGCCCGGTTACCGCCACAGCGCAGCAGCCTTAAGCCGCGCCTTTTGCAGTCCGGAGCTGACGCGCGGGTGGCGGCGCCCCCACATGCTGTTCGCCGCGCTGTGCCGCCAGCTCCATCTGCTTCTGCCGCTCGGCGAAGCGTGCCTTCTGCTCGTCAGTCAGGCTGTCATAGCAGTGCGGGCAGCACACACCTTGCTGGTAGCGCTCCGAGTGCTTGTCCT
>JBLRXF010000283.1:0-4372 GCA_047920875.1 Haliea sp.
ACAAGGTTTATGCCGCCTATGCCGAGCCCGACGCGGACTTTGATGCGCTGGCCAAGGAGCAGGCGCGGCTGGAGGACATCATCCAGGCCACGGACGCGCACAACCTGGAGCACAAGCTGGAGGTAGCGGCGGATGCCTTGCGGCTGCCGCCCTGGGATGCGGATGTCAGCACCCTGTCCGGCGGTGAGCGGCGCCGAGTGGCGCTGTGCCGGCTGCTGCTGTCGGCGCCGGACATGCTGCTGCTGGACGAGCCCACCAACCACCTGGACGCGGAGAGCGTGGCCTGGCTGGAGAAGTTCCTGCACGATTTCCCGGGCACGGTGGTGGCGATCACCCACGACCGCTACTTCCTCGACAATGCCGCCGGCTGGATTCTGGAATTGGACCGGGGCCGCGGCATTCCCTACGAGGGCAACTACTCGGACTGGCTGGAGGCCAAGGAAGCGCGTCTGGAGCAGGAAAAGCGCACGGAGGCTTCGCACCAGAAGGCCATCAAGTCGGAGCTGGAGTGGGTGCGCAGCAATCCCAAGGGCCGTCAGGCCAAGAGCAAGGCCCGCCTGCAGCGTTTTGACGAACTGCAGTCACAGGAATTCCAGAGCCGCAACGAGACCAACGAGATCTACATCCCGCCGGGGCCGCGGCTGGGGGACAAGGTCATCGAAGTGCACAACCTGAAGAAGACCTTCGGCGACCGGCTGCTGTTCGACAATGTCAGCTTCACCGTGCCCAAGGGCAGCATCGTCGGCATCATCGGTGCCAACGGCATGGGCAAGTCCACCCTGTTCAAGATCCTGATGGGCGCGGAAGAAGCTGCCGGCGGCGAGGTTGTCGTGGGCGAAACGGTGAAACTGGGCTATGTGGACCAGTCCCGGGATGATCTGGACGGCAGCAAGACAGTCTGGGAGGAAGTCTCCGGGGGCCACGACATCATGCGCATCGGCAGCTATGAGGTGAACTCGCGCTCCTATGTGGGCCGCTTCAACTTCAAGGGCTCGGACCAGCAGAAGTTCGTCAAGGACCTGTCCGGTGGCGAGCGCAACCGCCTGCACCTGGCCAAGCTGCTGCAGCAGGGCGCCAATGTGCTGCTGCTGGACGAACCGACCAACGACCTCGACGTGGAAACCCTGCGCGCACTGGAGGAGGCGTTGCTGACTTTCCCCGGCAGCGCCATGGTCATCTCACACGACCGCTGGTTCCTGGACCGGATCGCCACCCATATTCTCGCCTATGAAGATGATGGCAGCGTGGTATTCCACGAGGGCAACTTCAGCGACTATGAGGAAGACCGCAAGGCGCGCCTGGGTGCGGCAGCTGCCCAGCCCCACCGGCTCAAATACCGCAAGCTCAAAACCTGAGGACCAACCCGTAGGAGCGCGGTCTCCGCGCGATCAATCGCCCGCAGACAAGGTGAATGGCCGCGCAGCGGCCAGAGAAGGTGGCCTGGGCCAGCGGGCTCCCACAGGTAGGAGCGCGGTCTCCGCGCGATGGCGCGGGCTGCCACGTGGAATTGGCCGCGAGGCGGCGCTATGATGCCGGTATCCAACTACGGAAGAGTGTACCCATGCCCGAATCCCGCAGCGAACACCAGGATTTCACCTACGTACGCATCGACCTGCCGGTCGAGGTGCATCAGGGGGGCAGTGTCTGGCGCCAGCGCCTGATCGACATTTCCCTGGGCGGTGCCGCCACCGATCAGCCCGACGTCTGGGACGCCCAGTACAACGAGCCTTTTACCCTGCTGATCGATACCGGCGCCGCGGAGCCGCTGGAACTGCACGCATGGCTACAGAGCGTCGACAACCAGCGCCTTGGCTTTACCGTAGAGCACGTGGACCAGGAAAATATCGCGCCGCTGCTGGCACTGCTACAGGCCCATATGGACAACCCGGATATCCTTGATGAGGAAATGCGGCGCCTTGAGCGGGAGCATGAGGACTAGCCCGGGCGCCACCCGCCGCCGCACAGAACCTACAGAAGGAAGAACGCAGCAGCCCCGGCGGCCGCAGCCAACACCACTGCGACAATGATCAACGGCAGCTTTGAACCCTTGGCCTGCGTATCGGCACCGGCCTTGCCACTCCCCGCAGCCTTCTTGCCGCCCTTGGGAGCAGCGCTGCCAGAGACCGGCGCATTGGCGCTGCCCCGGAATACCAGGTTGACGTTGCCCAGACGGATCTGGTCTCCGTCCCCAAGGTAGGCGGTCAGGCGCTTTTCCCCGTTCACGAAGATGCCGTTGGCAGATACCAGGTTGACCAGGCGCCAGCGGCCGCCCTGATGGATCAGCTGGGCGTGGCGGGCGGAGACGCTGGGCTCATCCAGCATGATCTCGCAGCTGTCCTCGCGGCCGATTTCCCACACATCCGGGTCGTCGCTACCACCTGGTTCAAGTTCCATCACATCCGCCGCAGCACCGTCGCGCACCACAATAAGGTGGGGCAGTTCCGATGCGCGCTCCACCTCCAGGGCGGCCGTTTCCGCGACCGAATCCATGGATAAAAACTGCGTGTGCTCACCGGTACCGCCCTCGGTCCAGCTGCCCGGCAGGTCAGAGCTGACCGCCACAGGCTTGGGCTGCGGCGGCTCGGCAGCAGCTGCCGGAGCGGGAGATGGTGCGGCCTCGGAGGCGAGCGGCGTTACCACGGTGGCGTCATCGCCGAGAGGTGCCACCACCGTAGCATCGCCGTCGGCAGCGGCCGGTTCCAGCCCTGCCACGACCACACGAAACTTGTACTTGTCGAACTGGATGTCGTCACCATGCTTCAGCTCTACCGAACCCACGAGTCGCAGCCCGTTCACCAGGGTGCCATTGGCAGAACCCTTGTCCTCCAGCACAATGCGGGTGCCCTCTACGCGCAGTACTGCGTGATTACGTGACACGCGCGGATCTGCGAGGGTTATCTCGCAGTCGTCGGTGCGTCCGACCCGCATCTCACCCGCCAAGGCGTGTTCCGTGCCGTCCTGCCCCAGCAGTGTGGCGCTGAATTCAGCCGTCATACCTCTAACTCCCTCATGCCCCGCCAAGCGGGTCCAATACGATCCATGCCGCCGCCAGACACAGTGCCAGCAGGACAATCAATGTCAGTCTGACAACGCGCTGGCGCTGTTTCCTCGCCGGCAGGTCCACCGTGACCTGGCGCAACTCTGCCATTTCATCCGCCGACATCATCTGGGTGGCTTCGGGTGATTTCGGCGCGACCCGCGCCCGTCTTGGCGCCTGCACCGCACCAGCAGCAGGCTCATCCGCCAACGGCAGACCGGGCTGCACCAATTCTGGCAGACCATGATAATCCCCTGTCGCGGGATCATACCGCCACACCACATTCGGCTCCAGAGGCGCCTCGGGCCCTGTGCCGCTGCCGCTCTCCGCTACCCCGTCGGCAGCCATCTGTACCAGTACCACAGTAATATTGTCGCGGCCGCCACTCTGCACGGCGGCCTGCACCAACTCGTGGCAGCGCTGTTGCAGTAGCTCCTCACGGGACAGGATTGCCGCCAGGCGGCCACAATCAACCACGTCGCTCAGTCCGTCGCTGCACAGCAGCAGGATCTCACCGGCCTTGAGCTGACCTCGATTGCCACCAACGCGCAGCTTGTCCTCATCCTGCAAGCCAATCGCCTGCACAATCACGTTCTTGCGCGGATGATGGCGGGCTTCGGCGAAGGTAATCTGACCCTTTTCCAACAGGGCCTCGACGTAGGAGTGATCGCGGGTAAGCAGCTTCAGCTGTCCGTCCCAGAGATAGGCGCGGCTGTCCCCAACCCAGGCGAGCTCATAGTCAGCCCCGTCAAACTGGGCCGCAACAACGGTGGTGGCCATGCCCGCCTTGCCGCGACCGGCGGCAACCGCGTCGCGCACCTCCAGGTTGGCGCGGCGGATGGCACCCTCGAGATCGCCGATATGCTGTACATCGCGCGCCAGCACCTCGCAGGTGACCTGACTGGCAACTTCACCTGCCTGATGACCGCCGACCCCATCGGCCACGACCATCAAACCCAGCGCATCATCAACAAAAAATGCATCTTCGTTGTGTTCGCGGCGACCGACATCAGTGTCCCCGCAGGCTAGCCAGCGAGGGTCGGCGCTGTACTTCTCGATGATCGTCAGCGGATCGATCGAGTTGCCGAGGCTCTTCGACATCTTGCGCCCCTGCGCATCGCGCACGGTGCCGTGGATGTAGACCTCCGAGAAGGGCGGCCGCCCCATGAACGCGCAGCCGGCCATGACCATGCGCGCGACCCAGAAGAACAGGATCTCCGACGCCGTGCAGAGGGCGTGGGTCGGATAGAACCGGCGCAGGTCGGGGGTGTCGTCCGGCCAGCCGAAGACGCTGAAGGGCCAGAGCCAGGAGGAAAACCACGTGTCGAGCACATC
>JBLRXF010000284.1:0-4371 GCA_047920875.1 Haliea sp.
ATTCCCGTGTCCCGATCCGATTTCAGTCAACGCCTGCTCGCCTGGTACGACCGCCACGGTCGCCATGACCTGCCCTGGCAACAGGACCCCACGCCGTATCGGGTGTGGGTCTCCGAGATCATGCTGCAGCAGACCCAGGTGCGCACGGTGATTCCCTACTACGAACGCTTCATGGCCCGCTTCCCGGATGTCCAGGCCCTGGCCGCGGCGCCCGTGGACGAAGTACTGCACCTGTGGACCGGGCTTGGCTACTACGCCCGGGCGCGAAACCTGCACCGGGCGGCACAGCAGGTCTGTGAGCTATACGGCGGTGAGTTCCCGGACAGCGTCGAGGCGCTGGAAACCCTCCCGGGCATCGGCCGCTCCACCGCCGGCGCCATCGCCAGCATCGCCTTCCGGCAGCGGGCGGCTATCCTCGACGGCAACGTCAAACGGGTGCTGGCACGGCACCAGGGCGTGCCGGGCTGGCCCGGGGAAACCGCGGTGCATCGAGCCCTGTGGCAACTGGCGGAAGAATACACGCCGCAAACCCGGGTAGCAGACTACACCCAGGCGATCATGGACCTGGGTGCCACCCTATGCACCCGCAGCCGCCCGCGCTGCGAGGAGTGCCCGCTGCGGGCGGATTGCAGCGCCAGAGCACAGAACCGCCAGGGCGAATTTCCGGGCAAGAAGCCGCGCAAGACAATGCCGGTGCGCGACACCGTGTTCCTGATACTGCGGGACGCCGCCGGGGATGTATTACTCGAAAGGCGCCCCCCCAGCGGCATCTGGGGTGGCCTGTGGTGCTTTCCCGAACTGAAGAAGGCCGCCGATGCCGGCAACTGGTGCCTGGATCGTTTCGGCCGCGAGCCGGCGGCGATCTCCGCCGGAACCCCCTTCCGCCACACCTTCAGCCACTACCACCTCGATATCCAGCCCCTGCAGGCGCGGCTGGACGCCATACCCGCCACAGTCATGGCCGCCAGCGACCAGCTCTGGTATAAGGTGGCCCAACCCCAACAAATCGGCCTCGCCGCGCCCGTCGCCCGGCTGCTGGCGACCCTCTGACCCGGGAGCAAGACACATGGCACGCACCGTATTCTGCAAGCGCTACCAGCAGGAGCTCGAGGGCCTCATGGCCCCGCCCTATCCCGGCCCCAAGGGCCAGGACATCTACGAGAACGTTTCGAAGAAGGCCTGGGAGGAGTGGCAGGCCCAGCAGACCATGCTGATCAACGAAAAGCAGCTCAGCCTGATTGACCCCGAGGCGCGCAAGTACCTGCAGCAGGAGATGGACAAGTTCCTGGCCGGCCAGGAGCACGACAAGGCCGAGGGCTACGTCCCCCCGGAAAAGTAGGCCGCACCCCTGGCAGCGGCTTGACTCCCGCCGCGACTACGGTTTTAATACGCACCCTTCGCCATCACGGCACACGCCCGGATAGCTCAGTTGGTAGAGCAGGGGATTGAAAATCCCCGTGTCGGCAGTTCGATTCTGTCTCCGGGCACCATTTAAAATCAACAACCCACGCCGCTCCACCGATCACAGCAGTATCAAGGCACTCAACCAGACAGCACTGATCGTTACCAGCCCCATCATCAGCGTCGCCAGCGTATGCGCGCGCACGGCAGTGGCAACGTCCATGCGACTGAACTGCGACACTACCCAGAAATAACTGTCATTAACGTGAGAGACCGTCATTGCGCCGGCGCCGATCGCCATCACGCACAGTACGCGGCCGGCGTCGGAATCCAGCCCCAGCTGGCCCAGCAAGGGCGCAATCAAAGCTGAACCTGCCACCATGGCAACTGTAGAGGAACCCTGTGCGCTCTTCAGCGCCGCTGCCACCAGAAAGGGCACCAGCACGCCAAGACCCAATGCCGATAAGCTGCTGCCCAGATAGTCACCCAAGGGCGTGGCGGCGAGAACCGCGCCAAATGCACCGCCGGCGCCGGTCACCAGCAGAATGGGGGCCGCGATCTTGATGCCGGCCTCGGTACATTCACCCAGACTCTGCAGTCGATTGCCCGCGCGCAGCAAGAACAGGGCAAACCCCAGCCCGACCAGCAGCGCGATCATGGGTTTACCCAAAAAGTTCAGCGCCTCATAAAGCGCTCCGCGCCCCAGCATTTCAGTTGGGAAGTTGGCTACTGATCCCAGGCAAATCAGCAGAATCGGCAGCACGATGGGCATAAATGCGAGCAGGGGCGGGGGTAGTGATGAGGGCAGATAAGCAGGCAATTCAGCGGAAGCACCTGCGCAAGGTTGGCTTGGCGCATTGTGGCCTTCTGCTGTTGCGCGCTCTTTCCCGGCCATCTGCTCCTCCGCCAACTCATTGCTGCGCAGATTCCCGCAGCGCCGCGCCCATAACAGACCACTGAAGGCTGCCAACAAAGCGAATGCCAGCCCCGCCACCATGACCACACCGAGATTGCCGCCGATGCCCAGATTCCCAGCTGCAGCAATTGGCCCCGGGGTCGGAGGCACCAGCGTGTGGGTGGCAAACAGACCGGTCGAGAGCGCCACACTCATGGCGACAGGGGAGGTCTTGAGGGAGCGCGCCAGGGAGCGCTTGAGACTGTTCAGAATGACAAAACCGGAATCACAGAATACGGGAATCGCCACCATATACCCTACCAACGACATGGTCAGCAGCGGGAAGCGCTCGCCGAGCAGACTGATGATGCTGCGTGCCATGGTGATGGCCGCACCGGTACGTTCCAGAATCACTCCAATCAGGGTTCCAAGCACAATCACCAGGCCGATGTTGCCCATGATATTGCCGAAACCGCCACGAATGGTGGACTCGATGTCACGCAGCGGCAGACCGTAGGCAAACGCCGCAATAAAGGCGGCGCACAGCAGTGTGAGAAAGGGATTAAGTTTGAAGTGCGCCGTGGCAGCTACAATGAACAGCACAATCAGCAGTAGGATCAGCACCAGCGACATGAAAGCTTCCCGGGTAAGCGAACGGATGAAGAATAAACAATGAAGCAGCCGCCAGTTGCAAGCCTCGCACCACGTGCTTGCATAATCAAAGACCCCTGCCCAGTGTGCATGATCGGCAGCATACCCGAGGCCCCGAATGCACGCCCAATCATCTGTTTACACATGGCAGTCCGGTGCAGTATTTTGGTGTGATATGTTTTGCGGATGATGTTTCCGTGGAGGATCGCCTGAAACTGCAAGCCTGGTGGCAACAATGACTCATTTCATGGTGCTTGCTGCCATGACACTGATGACGGGCATGGTCAGTGCATCTGACAACCTGGACGGTATTCCACCAATGCCGCAATGGCAAACAGATGCGCTGCATTGTGACTGGGCTTGGCAGGAGTCGGGCGGAATAGGGTTTTGGGCTGAATCTTGCCAGCTGCCCTCAGGCCTCTGGAAAATCCAATGGGACAGCTCACGTTCCGCATTTATTCAAACCGTTGATGAGAAGGATCTTGGCGTCGTCGTTCAGCCCTGGCAGGTTCCCCCTGGCTTGGGTATTGACGCATTGCGTGACGCGCTTGTCGCGCATGCCCTGCTTGACCCATCGGCAGCATGCGATTGGAAGGCGATACCTCTGCGAGGGGCACCGCGCACAATGTCCTTTTACACACTCGCGTCAATCTCTGAACAGGCGCAAGCCATGACCGAGCAAGGGGAAGTGCCGGAGCCTGTTTGCGGTGCCTATGGCCACTCAACGCACGGTGTGCGTTATTTCATAACCGATCTACGTTGGCCTGAACTGGTAATTTTCGTAGACGAAGGCCAGGAACGTCCTCTGTTTGAGCCTCGCAGCATCAGTTTCCGACCATGATTGCCATGCTCACGAAAGCACTTGCTCTTTCATACCGCACAATCCAGGGGCTCAGGTAAGGCGTAACATCCGCCCGAGTTGATGGCATTATTCACCCTGCTTCCCTGAGGAACACACATGTCGGAATTGCTCGCCCAGCCCCTTACCCTCCCCTGCGGCGTCACGCTGCCCAATCGCATCGCCAAGGCTGCGATGACCGAGGGCCTTGCCGACCCTGCCGGTGTGCCAACACGGGCACTGGAAACACTGTACGGCCTGTGGAGCGACGGCGGCGCCGGGCTGTTGTTGTCCGGCAATATCCTGATTGATGGCGATCACCTGGAGCGGCCCGGCAATGTGATTGTGGATCGCGAGCCCGACGAGGCGATGCGCGCCGCGCTGGCCAGCTGGGCGGCAGCGGCCACCCGCAACGGCAACCAGTTCTGGGCGCAGATCAGCCACGCCGGGCGGCAGACCCAGAAGAACGTGAACCCACAGCCGAAGGCACCCTCTGCGGTAAAGCTCGGGCTGCCCGGTGGCCAGTTCGGTGAACCTGTTGCGCTCGCGGTGCCAGAAATCGAGGACATCGTGCGCCGCTTTGGCG
>JBLRXF010000285.1:0-4342 GCA_047920875.1 Haliea sp.
CAGGGCATTATTACCGGGTTTAACGCGGCCTCCACGGGCTACCGCCTGCCTACGGAAGCGGAGTGGTCCTGGGCAGCCCGGGTCGATGGCGAACGCCTGCTGGTCTACCCCTGGGGTGATACCTTCCCACCCACCGCGGCGGTGGAGAACTACGCCGACAGCAGCTCCGCCTACGTCACCGGGCGCACCCTCAGCGGCTACAACGATGGCCAGGTGGTCAGCGCCACGGTGGGCAGCTTCCCGCCCAATCACCACGGACTGTTCGACATGGGCGGCAACGTTGCCGAGTGGGTGCACGATGTCTACCAGATACCCCCCGCCAACGCCGCAGCGGAAACCGATCCCACGGGTCCCCAGAGCGGGGACAACTACGTGATCCGCGGTGCCAGCTGGGCCCTGAGCCGGCTGTCCGAACTGCGCCTGTCCTATCGCGATTATGGGCAAGCCGGGCGCGATGACGTAGGATTCCGGATCGCACGCTATGCGGAGTAAACCCTGATGCTGAGATCACCCCATCGGCGGCGGTTGCCGCTCACCGTGCTTGCGGCCCTGCTGCTGGCCCAGCCCCTGGCTGCCCAGGATGCCGAGCCGGTAGAGCCCGAGCCGGAAACGACAGCGCCAATCGCGCCCGCCGGCTCACCCTTCGAGTACGAGGCTTCGGAACAGATTTCCGAGGATCTCTCAGTCTCGTTTCCCGTGGATATCTAGGAACCCGCAATGAAAGCAAAACTATCCCCGGAGTTTACCTACCAGCTGTTTGCCCTGCTGATCGCGGTGATCGTGGTGCATGCACTCTACGTCGGCGTGATCCGACCCAGCGCCGACGCCCAGCTCGAGGAGCAGATGGCCCTGCAGGCGGCTGGAGCAGACTTCGTGCCCAAGCGCACCATCGCCGTGGTGATCCGCGACTTCGAGCAGGAGGCCTGCTTCATCCTGCTCATCTGGGCCCTGGCCATCATGGCCTACAAGGGTCGCGGCGCCCTGCGTGAACAGGCTTTGCTGGACCGGGCGCTGCTGGATATTCCCGAAGGCACCACCCTGCTGCCTGAGGACGCGCGCGAATACAGCCGCTCGCTGGAGGCCCTGCCGGCGCAGGAGCAGGATTATCTGCTGCCGCGGACGCTGCTCTCGGCGCTGCAGCGTTTTGCCACCACAGGCAGCATCCAGGCCGTATCGGACACCATCAAGGAACAGTGCGAAGTGGAGTCGGACCGGCTGGATTCCGAGCTGTCCATGGTGCGCTACATTGCCTGGGCCATTCCTTCCATTGGCTTTATCGGCACCGTACGCGGGATCGGTGACGCCCTGGCACAGGCCTACAAGGCTGTGGAGGGCGACATTTCAGGGGTAACAGTCAGCCTTGGGGTGGCCTTCAACAGCACCTTCGTGGCGCTGGTCCTGAGCATCATCATCATGTTCTGCCTGCATCAATTGCAACAGTCCCAGGAGAAGCTGGTCCTGGACTGCCAGCGCTATGCGGACAAGCGCCTGCTGCGCCACCTGGTAGCGCACTGATATGGCCATTGCCTGCCTGGACATCAACGACAGCAACCTGCAGCTGTGGCACGGAGACAAGCGCCTGCAGAGCCCGGGTTATGCCCTGCTGGAGGCTGGCCAGTACCGCTTTGGCAGCGACGCCCGGGCCGCGGCCAGACTGCGTCCGCGGGACGTGTCCACCCGCTACTGGTGGCAGCTGAGCACCGACCCCCTGCAGCCTGCCCTCGGGCCGGCGCGCCACAGCGCCGATCTGGTGCACGCCCATCTGCGCGCGCTGCACAGCGAGGCCGGCAGTCCGGGTGAGCTGCTGCTGGCGGCCCCCGGCAGCATGCACAAGGAGCAGCTGGCTCTGCTGCTGGGCATTATTCAGCAGTGTCCTTTCGACGCAGTTGGCCTGGTCAACCGCAGCGTCGCCCTGGCCAGCCTGCACGCCGCCGACGGCCCCCTGTTTCATCTGGAAATCCAGCTGCACCAGGCCCTGCTCAGCGAGCTGCGGGCCGAAAACGGCACGGTAAGCTTCCGGCGGGCAATCGCCCTCCCCGGTAGCGGCCTGCTGCAGCTGCAGGAACGGGTGGTGGAAGCTGTGGCTACGGCCTTTATCCGCCAGACCCGCTTTGACCCCCGGCGCCGGGCGGAGACGGAGCAACAGCTCTACGATGCTCTGCCCGCGGCATTAAAGCAGCTGCGGCAAAGCACTGAAACCAGCCTGACAGTGAACGGCTACCATGCACGCATCGCCCGGGGCGACCTGGAGGCCGCCAGCACCACTTTGGCCAGCAGCGTCAACGGCAGCCTCGGGCAGCCCGGCGCCACTCTGTTGCTGGACCCTCTCGCGGCACTGCTGCCCGGGCTCCGGGAGCGACTGGGCGGGACGCTGCTGCGCACCGCCGACCTGCCACGAGCGCTGGCAGCCCACGAGGCGCTGCTGGTACAGCGTGCCGAGGCACTGGTGTTTGTTGCCAGCCTGCCCCTGCTGGGTGAACGGGCCCCGGCTCCACAGGCCCCCGCACCTGAAACCGGAGAAGTGGCGCCAGCGGCTGCCCCGCAGGCGCCCCCGCGGCCGACCCATATTCTGCTCGGCAGCGCGGCCCGGCCCCTGCAAGCTGATGGCACCTCCCTGGGTGGCGGCTGGTCCTTGCTGCGGGCAGGCAATGCCCAGTGGCAACTCCACGCCGCCACAGGCGCCGGTGCCCTTGAGCACAACGGCCAACCCGGCAGGGACAGTAACAGCGTCGCCAGCGGCGATCGGCTGCGCCTGCCAGACGGTGCCGATGCCCTGCTGATCACCGTCAGCGACTAGGCGGACACGACAATGGCCAGGCGCCAGCGCCGCTTCACCACCTTCAATCTGAGCTTCCTGGACATCATGTCCTGCGGCTTTGGCGCGGTGGTACTGGTGTTCCTGATCATTGACCATTCCATCGTCGAGCAGTCCCGCGAACTGAATCAGGATCTGCTCTCGGAGGTCAACCTGCTGGAGGAGGACATTACCGACGGTGAGGCCGGGCTGGTGCGTCTGCGCAATGCCCTCAATGAGGTGAATCTGCAGATCGTCGAGGCCCAGGGCCGCGCCACCCGGGTGACGGAGCAGATCAGCGAGTACGAAGCCTTGGTCGCTGATCTGCGCCAGGACACCAGCGACAGCAGTGACCTGGACCGGCTGAAGGCTGAGCTGCGCGCTCTGGAGGACGAAGTGAAGCGGCTGCGGGAGTCCGCCGAGGACACCAGTGGTCGGAGTGCACGCGAGTTCACCGGCGACGGCAACCGCCAATATCTGACCGGGCTGAATCTGGGCGGGCGTCACATTGTCATCCTCTTTGACGCCTCTGCCAGCATGCTGGCAGACCGCCTGGTGAACATCATCCGCCTGCGCAACATGGGTCCGGAGGTGCAGCGCAGCGCGGAAAAATGGAGCCGGGCTCTGAACACCGTTGACTGGCTGACAGCGCAGCTGCCGGCAGGCGCCAAATACCAGGTCATCACCTTCAACACCCAGGCACAGCCGGCACTGGCGGGCACCGCGGGCCAGTGGCTGGAAGTCGCCAACCAGCCCCAGCTTGAAGCCGTGAGCAAGGCCCTCCGGGAGCTGCTGCCCCAGGGCGGCACCAGCCTGGAAAATGCCTTCCTGGCGCTGAACCAGCTGAGTCCGGCACCCGACAATATCTTCCTCATCACCGACGGCCTGCCCACCCAGGGCACCAGTGCGCCCCGCGGCAGCACCGTGACCGGCAAGCAGCGCCTCGACCTTTACCAGCAGGCGATCAGGCGCCTGCCGCGCAACGTCCCGATCAACATCATTCTGGCGCCGATGGAAGGCGACCCCATGGCCGCATCCGTCTTCTGGCAACTGGCCCAGGCCAGCCGGGGCAGCTTCATGACGCCCTCACGGGACTGGCCCTAGGAGCAAGCCCATGCGCAAGCGCCGCGGCACTGAAGAGTTCTCCCTGTCCTTCCTGGACGTTATCTGTTGTGGCTTCGGCGCCATCATCCTGCTATTGATGATCACCAAGACCGTGCAGCCGCAGATCATAGAGGCCTCCACCGTCAACCTGCAGGGCAAGGTCGCGGACCTGCAGGCACAGGTATTCGAGATTCGCGGCGAGACCCACATTCTCAACCGCGACCTCAATGCCCGCCAGGAACAGCTGTCCGAATACACCGAACGCATCGCCATTCTGCAGGCGCAGCTGGCGGCAACCCGCTCCCGCCACGACAGTATCCAGGTCAGCAGCAATACCAATGACATCATTTCCGAGCAGCTGGCGCTGGCGCGGCAGTCACTGACCGAGGAACAAAAGCGTTTGCAGGCGCAGCAGCAGCGGGTCAAAAACGACTACATTGGTGG
>JBLRXF010000286.1:0-4324 GCA_047920875.1 Haliea sp.
CCCGCAGGCAGCCTTGGAAAATCAGCGCGTGCGGACCCCGCGTTTTCAGGTTTAGCTCCAAGAATGCGCCACGAACTTTTGCACAATCCGGTCTTCACCATGGCGGCGGAACAGTTCGATCTGGTCGCGGATTTCCAGCGCCTGATCATCGATGCTCCCTTCCAGGATGATCGCGAATTCATCGCCTCCGACTCGCGCCAGGTAATCGCCGCTGCGTAACAGCCGTTGCAGGCGCTCCGCGACCTGTGCCAGCGCCGCATCTCCGGCCTGATGCCCGTGGGTGTCGTTCAGTTCCTTGAAGTGGTCCAGATCCAGGATCATCAGGACAATGTGGTTGTCAGTGCGGCGCCGGCTTGACTCGAATGCCGAGGCCAGTTGGCGATTAAAGCCCAGGCGGTTGCCGATGCCTGTCAGGCTGTCGGTAGTCGCCTGCTGTTCAGCGTCTTGCTGGGCGACTTTGTGGTCGGTGATATCGTTGGCAATGCCTTGAAATTCATCCTCTCCTACGGGATTCACCACCACCTGGTACCAGCGTCTGCCCCCCGGCAGAGTGACTTCCAGCTCCGCGCTCAGGGTGCGTCCGCTACTGGCCACGGTCTCCAGCAACTCGCGCATGGCGGGGCCCGACTCGCCGAGCAGGCTGTACAACGAACCGAGATGGCCGCCCGCTTCAGCGGCAGGTTGCGCCATCAGTGCACGGGTAAAAGCCAGGTTGCAGGATTTGAGCAGGCCATTACGATCGGTCAGGAAGATGGGTGAGCCGGCGTTGTCGAAGATGGCTCTGAAGCGGGCTTCCTCGCGCTCCCGTTCCAGGCGCAGATGCCGCTCTGCGGCAACCAGATCGACCATGTGGTCAATGATGCGGTTGACATCGGTTACCAGCTCACCAATTTCGTTGCTCTCGTGGGAGCGCGGGATCTCGATGTGCTCCCCACTGGCGACATCGACGTTGTGCAGTCGCCGGGAAATGGTCTGTATCGGCCGGGTTATCTGCCGGTAGAGCACCAGCAGCAGCGTGGCCCCCGTCACCGCAAGGAAAACCAGGAAAAACAGGATTGCAGGGCGGATACGAAGAATAATCTCCTGCTCCAGTTGTTCCAGATCAGGGGTCAGCGCCACGCTGCCAATGGATTCCCCCGGGGTGAACGGTGAATGGATTTGCCGCAGGACAAGCTCGGTAGAGCCCATGACACCCTGATCCGCCGCTGCGCTGCTGGCGATCACCCTGTTTTCATCATCGCGAATGGTCACCGAGTGCACGCTGCTGTTCTGCTCCAGTCCAGCTACCACTTCTGCAGCCAACTGGGTGTCCTGCAGGAAAACGGCAATTTCCAAAGTACGCTCAACGGTGCTGATCAGGCCCTGGAGGGCGCTGGATTGGCGATTCCGTTCATTCTCCGCCAACAACAGTGCGGCAGCGCTCAAGAATACCAGCCCGAGTCCAAGCAGAACCGCCAGAATCAGCGCGGCACTGCGCAGGCTCAGGCGCATCTTTGCTACCCCGGGCTGCCTGCGCCTGTCCTGGCGAATAGCGCTCACGGCGTGAGGGTGAAGACGACTGTGACCCGGGTGTCCAGGGCAGACTGGTCCACATAGCCGATAACGCCCGGATTCTTGCTCACCAGGTCAAGCACCTCGGTGGAATTGAGTATCTGTTGCGGTGGTGAGCCACGGCCCGAAAACACCAGCCGCGCCCAGTAGGAATTGATTTGCGGCAGGGTCTTGTCGACCAGGGCGCGGTAGAAATCTCCGCGACAGCATTGATTGTCCACTGGCACAACTGCCGTGCCGCCGGGGAGTCTGAAGTGTCGTCCCATGAAAATGTTGACGATTGCCTGCCGGTCGAGGCTGGCGGGCGCGCTCTCGGGATGCATAATCACCACCAGCTCCGCTTTGGCGCCGCCGGCCAGCAGCCACAGGCACAGGCACAGGCACAGCCATCGCCCCCTCTGGAGCGCCCCAGGCCGCCGATGATCCGTGCGCATCACAGCATGAAGTCCAGGGTCAGGCTGATCACTGTTGCATTGCCATTCCAATCCTGGCGGCTGTGGCGCAGCAGGGCACCTTCCGGAACTGCTGCATCAATCCGGTCCAGCTGCAGGGTCAGCGCAGCCTTCTGGGCAAAGTCATAGCGGGCTCCCAATTGCCAGCTCTGCTGCTCGTACAGGGCGCTGCGAAAAATGAATTCCACCGGCTCCGGCAGTTCAAAACCATAGTCTTTTCGCGTGGATTTGCTGTCGGCGGTGACGTAACCGATAAAGGGCGTGATCGCGCCGAATCGGTACCCTGCCAGAACGTACATCGAGTAGCCATCAGCAAGGCCACGGCTTTCGGCCCGTCGCCGGTTGTAGTGCAGTTCAGTTTGCAGAGGCCCTCTGTGCCATGACAGAGAGGTACTCCAGTTGCGGATCCAGGTGTTTTTCAGGGTGAGGTCGTCGGCGAGCTGGTCTGCCTCTGCTGTACCCAGCGCCGAGAGGTCCGCAAGCACGGGAATCAGCGCTGCCGACTCGCGCTGCAGCTTGATGGCGGACAAGCCGCTGCGCAGGCGCAGCTCTCCCCACTGTTGCTGCAGATAGGCTCCGATGACTCTGGAGTCGTTCAGAGAGTAACGCTGCTGCTCGCGCTCGACGATTTTTTCTCCGGCAAGACCGGCGTAGGCCTTGGCCGTCAGAATGCCTCCGCCGAGCGGGGTATCCAGGGTAAAGTCTGCACCTTCAATCCAGGTCAGTTCCAGCAGCCCGTAGTGTTCAATTGGGCGTCTCGCAGGCAAGTAGCTGAAACCGACGTTGCGCGTGTCCGAATCCAGGTAGCTGTCAAGGCCGATGCGCCCCAGACGTAAACTGCTGTGTGCATTCGGTGAATACCCGAGGTAGGCCCAGCTGATGGTCGGGGTGGCCTCCTCGCGGTAGTCGTATTTGCCGATTGCCTGCAGCACCAGCTCCCAGCTTGACGAAGGCCGGTAATTGACCTGGGCTCCCAGTATGGTGTCAGGCAAGGGGCTGAACCCTCCGCGGGCACCGTCCGGCTGCGACAGGTTGCGCACGAACTCGACGTCGCTGCTGTCGTTATAGGCGATACCTAGAGTGCCGAAGGCGGCCACAGACATCTGTTCCGGGAGCCAGTCGCGCGCAGTTTCCTCCGCTCCGGCGATGGAAGACCAAAGCAGCATGGCGATGGTGAGCACCAACGGTCCAGGGCGGCAGCAGATCCCGATGGTTCCTGCAGTCAACATCAGATTCCTGTTCCTTTGCGGCTGTGCGCCGGCGGTGCCCCTGTGGGGGAGCTCGCGGACGCAAGAAGCATTGCATAAAAGTCCGCAGGTGGTCTAGGGCAGAGCCGCGCAGGGATCGCCCCGGTCGTGGGCGGTGGTGAACACGGTGAAGTCACTGCGGCTGCTGTTTGCGTTGGCATAAGCGTCAGGCGCGGTGCGATCAACGGCGATTTCGGTCAGGGTAAGGCTGAGGATTTTCGCCTGCGGACGCAGCCGTTGCAGAAAGACCGGCACGCCCCAGTCGCGGCGGGCGTGACCATTGCCAGTGATGACAATCGCGCGCTCGCCAGAGCTCGCCAGGCGCCACGCCATGTAGGCGTCGCGGGCGATCTGCACCTCCACCATGGCCCCCAGGTGCTTGGCAGGCATCCGGCCACAGTGGGAGTCGGCCATCAAGGTCTCCATCTCCAGCCGCTGCTCCGGAGTAAACAGGGTCTCGGATTGCAAACGCTCGATAAGGTCGACGCCCACTACGGCTTCCAGGCCGTCGCTGAACACGGCCCGAACCGAGGCGGCAGGGAACATGAGGTCCACAGGGCGCCAGCCGCGGTCCAGCACGGCAGCGAATACCGGTTCGTACAACGCCCAGTCCGGCCATCCCGACTGCTCCCAGTCCAGCGCTTTTTCCAGACCCGCAGTGCCCTGTAATCCGGCCCGCAGCCAGGCTTCCAGCGCCGGTGCCTGATCGCTGTTGATTTGCTCGAATCCAACCACCGTGGTTTCCGGCCAGGGCAACGCGGCGATGATCTGCGCCTGCAGTTGATGGTGCACGGGGTTGTCATGGTTTTCGCCCAGGAGCACGTAGTCAGCATCCGCCAGCGCTTCTATCAGCTCATCCATGCTGATGAAATCCTCTGCGCTGGTCGACCAGATCCGAGTCAGCAATGGGTGGGCCGCGGGATCAGCTGGCGTCATCTGCCGGGTATCCACGCAGGCGCTCAGCACGGCGCTGAGCGCGAGCAGCCAGGCGGCGGGGCGCCATTGTAAGGTCATGCTGTCGTGCCTCCTCATAACCATGCCCCTATTGTAATCAAAGCCGGAGGTGGAATTGCG
>JBLRXF010000287.1:0-4323 GCA_047920875.1 Haliea sp.
CGTCATAGCCAAAAATGAGGTTGAAGGTGTAGTCGGGCGCGCCCTGCAGCTCCCGCTTGGTCGCGTTCAACAGGGTTACCTCGGAATCGATGTAGCTGGCATTGGTTGCCACGAAGAAACTGCGGGTAAAGGCATCATCCAGGGCGAAGTCCTTGCGGCCGTCGATTTCCACACCCAGAATTTCCGCGGATTCGGCATTCTGGAACGTGCGCGAGTTGCCGGCGGTACCTGAGGCAGGCTGCACTACCCGCTCAATCGGGTCTTCCATGTCCTTGTAGAACAGGGCCACGCTCAGGGACTCCTGGTCGGACCAGTACTTTTCCCAACGCAGGTCGTAGTTGGTGACGTCGGATACGCCGAGGTTGGGATTGCCGCGGACGCGGAAGTTGAACTCCTTGTCGTAAAAGGTCGCGTTCGAGGTTTCCTTGAAATCCGGGCGAGCCACCGTCTTCGAGACCGCCAAGCGCAGCTGCTGGTCATCAGTGATAAACCAGTTGAAGCTGAGCGAGGGCAGCAGCGAATTTTCTTCCAGTACTGACTGTACCGGCCCCTGCACTCCGGACAGACCAAAGGTGTCGGTGACCTGCTCGAACTCCTCGTAACGGGCGCCGATCACCAGCTGGTACTTGAGGTTCCACAGGGCGTCATAGGACAGATAGACGCTGTTCAGATCCAGTGCCGCCTCGTAGCTGTCGCTGGGCAAGGTCTTGTTCTGGAAGGTGAAGCCGGTGCTGGGAACGCCAGTGATGGTGTCCTCGTTAATGACGTCGGAGATCAACAGGTTTGGCGCACTGTCATCGACCGCCAGGAGACCGCCGCCGAAGCCGTAGGTATCCGAATCCGAGTCCCGTTCGCGGGTAATACCGTTGATGCCAAACTCGAGCTTGGACTCCAGGCTGCCGTTGGAAAACAGATACTCCAGGTCCAGCGACGCGTCCAGATTGTCATCCACAAGATCGTCGTAGCGTCGGGTCAATTCGGGAACCTGCAGGTTGTAGATGCCATCGTTGCCCTGCAGGTCAAAACGGACGTCGCGGCGGTCGGGGGCGTAGCGCTCGGCGCGGCTGGCAGTAGCCTGCCAGCTCACGGTCCAGGCCTCTTCACTACCGAGGATGTGCTCACCGGCCAGCTGCTGGGACAGGAACTGCCGCTCCTCCCATTCGATCGACCAGTTGAGAGACTGGTTGAGCTCGTCGCCATCGAAACCATCTTCTACACGCACCGACTCGCTGGTCACGCGGGAGGCGATGGTGTTGGACGTGTAGCTGCTCTGCCCGACATTGAAGCCTACGGACAGCAGGCCGCTGGCATCGATGTCATTATCAAACTGTTCAAAGGTAAAATCGTCGAGCACCCGCGACGCGTTGACCCCGCCGTAGGTCCTGCGCACACCATCCTTGCGCACCCCGCGCTCGTTCTTGTAGTTGCCGGCGAGGAAGTAACCCAGCTCCGAACCGCCAAACAAGTCGAGGTCAAAGACATCGCCGTAGCTTAGGCCTAGGGACACATCCGGGGTCGCGGTCTCAGTGTCGTATTGCAGGTTGTCGGTGAGTTCATTGGCGGCCAGCTTGCCCAGCTCGCGCGTCACCGCAGGGTTCAGGAACTGGGAAAACTGCAGCGTCTGGGCTACCGCGTAGGTAATCGCGGGCCGCTGACGCTGGCCGTCATCCCAGCCGAGAATGTCGAAATCACCGCTGGCAGGGTCCACAAAGGCGTCCTTGCCGGTAGTGCCGTCGACATAGCCCAGCTGGAAAGTCACCTTGCCGGTGCGCTCATTGGGGAAGGTGCGGGTATTGATCTGCAGGTTACCACCGGTGCTCTCCCCGGGCATGGACGCCAGGAAGCTTTTGCGGATGTCCAGTTGCTCCACCATGCTGCTGGGAAACAGATCCAGCGGTACGCTCCGCTTGGTCGGGTTGGTGCTGGGCAGAGTGGCGTTGTTCAAGGTACTGCTGACATAGCGGTCGCCAAGACCGCGGATAAACACAAACTGGCCATCCTGCACAGTGACACTGGGCACGCGAATCACCGAGGCCGCGACGTCGGTGTCGCCGAAACGCGCGAGCTGCTCCACGTCGAGGGTATTGACCACGTTGGTGGAGTAGCGCTCGCTCTCCTGCAGTCCCCCGGTGGGCATGCTGGCGATCACGGTCACTTCCTCGATCTGCGGCATGCTGAGGCCGATGCTGCGCTGCTGCGGACTGCGGAGAGTGAAATCGGAGCCCTTGGCCGCATTGGCGATCACCCGGTAGTCCTGCACGCTCTGGCTGCCCAGCTCCGGGTGGGTAATGGTCAGTGTATAAATGCCTCGCGGGGCTTCCAGCGCGTAGCTGCCATCGGCAGCGGTGACCGCCGAGTGGGATACCGCGCCGGAGAGCTCTACCGTGGCACCCGCCACCGGCGCGCCGGCGGAGGTGACCCGACCCTGCACGGTGCCGGTCGCGGCCCGGGCACGCTGGGCGGCGGTCTCGGAAGTAAAATACGATTCGACAGTCGCGACCGGCGACTGGCCCTCATCCAGGCGGATAAAAACGTCCGCCAGCTGACCTTGGGCGACGTTGAAGCGGAAACTGTGCAGGACCTGATCGCCGTCCAGCACCTGTATGCTGTGGGCGCCCGGCGTCAGATCGAAATACACCGCGCCGCTGGGATCGAGCGCTTTGCTGACATCGCCGTCGAGGATGATGGTCAGGCCCGGCGTGGCGGCACCGTCCCTGCTCACCTGGACAACCAGTTCATCCGCTGCCTGGACTGACAGGGCCGAACAAAGCAGAACTGCTGTGGCGCTCAAGCGAGAAAACAGTGGTTTCATTCTAGGGTCCCAATGGTCCGGTTGAAAACGACTGTGGCGCGGTGGCTGGCAGCACTGCCCGCAGCTCACGAAGCGGTCAAGGATAGGGACCCTTGATGACAGTAATATGATTGGTAGATGACATTTTTGTTGCAAAGCGGAATCCGGCAAAAGCCGCCCAGCCGAGCATCGCCAGTCAAGAAAACTTCATGGTTCTGTCGTTTTCCTGCAACATCGGTACTGCAGGATGCGCGCTGTTCTCCCTTTATATAGGAGCAATACAGTGCAGCGACCCAGTCACAGCAGCGACGTCAGCCATAAGGAGCGCACCCGGCGCGAAATCGAGCGTCAGGTAGAGGCGTTTCTCAATCAGGGCGGCAGGATCTCCGTGGTCGACAACCAGCGCCAGCAGTCCACAGCGCTGCTGGGGACTGCCTGGCGTGATTACGACGAGGCTGTCGAACTGCTCAACTAGCCATCCACGCACCGGAGCATCAGGGTCATGATCGATATTCGTCAGGTTCTGGAAACCCGCTACCCCACCCTGTTCCAACAGCACCGGCGCTTCGCCGCCACCCTGATGCGGTTCCTGGGCTATCTGTTCTACCAGTCGCGCTTCCGTCAATTTGCCCAGAACTATCCGCACCTGCGAGGTTTCGATTTCGTCGAGGAGACCCTGCGCTACTTCGACTTCACCCTGCGTATCCGCGACCGCGAGCGAGCGCGCATTCCCGCCAGCGGCCGGGTGGTCATCGCCGCCAACCATCCCATCGGGTCACTCGACGGGCTGGCGCTGCTGAGCCTGGTGCGGCAGGTGCGGCCAGACGTGAAGGTGGTCGCCAATGATTTGCTGAGCGCAGTGGCACCACTTGAGCCGGTGCTGCTGCCGGTGACCAATATGGGCGGCAGCACGTCACGGAAAAACCTGATGCGAATCCGCGCGCATCTTGAGCAGGACGGTGCCCTGATCATTTTCCCCGCCGGGGAAGTGTCCCGATTCGGGGTGAAAGGTGTAAAGGATGGCCCCTGGCACTCTGGATTCGTGAAAATCGCCGACGCCGCGCGGGCACCGATCCTGCCGGTCTACGTGGCCGGGCGCAACTCGCTGTTCTTTTACAGTATCTCGTTTCTGGCCAAGCCGCTGTCCACCCTCTGGCTGGTGCGGGAGATGTTCAAGCAGAGCCACAACACGGTGGATGCCAGGGTAGGCAGACCCATACCCTGGGAGCACTATGGCACCCTGGATGTCTCCGCCGAGCAGAAGGCGCGCCTGTTCCGCAAGCACGTGTATCGGATTGCGCGCGACGGCCGGCCGATCTTCCAGAGCATCGAGACGGTCGCCGCGCCGGAGAACCGGTTGCTGCTGCGTCAGGAAATCACTGCCAGCGAGGCGCTGGGGCAGACTCAGGACGGCAAGCAGATTCATCTGTGTCGCATGGCTGACGCGCCCTGCGTCATGCGGGAGATTGGCCGCCTGCGGGAGCTGACCTTTCGCGCCGTTGGCGAAGGTTCGGGGCTGCCCCGGGACATCG
>JBLRXF010000288.1:0-4268 GCA_047920875.1 Haliea sp.
TGGGTGCCGCCGATTTTTCTCGCTGTCATTGTGCTCGGTTTCTGTACCTGGGAGGGCGGCCTGATCGGGATACAGGAGCCGCACTCAGACTTCAAACGCTTTACCGACGACCTGCAGGCCGGCAAACACGTCCTGTTTGTGGACGTCAGTCTGCCCCAGGAAGATATCCTGCGGCGCATCGTCAACGACCACCCGGGATTGACCGCGGCCGGCGATGGTCCCGCGGCGCCAGGCTGGTTCGTGAGCGCGAGAACGCGCATCGAAAACATGATGAAGGGTACTGCCTGGCGGCATCAGTGACACACAAATAAGAATAATTGCTCTGCAGCGGCCTGGGGGGGGCTCCGTTCGCCAGCTGCAGGCGTACAAGGAGGTGGCATGAAAATCGTGATTGCCCTTGTCCTGCTGGTTCTCGGCTCACTGGTCTTTCACTGGTGGAGTCCCTGGTATTTCACACCCCTGGCGTCGAACTGGGACACCATAGACACCACCATCACCATTACCCTGTGGATCACCGGCTTCGTCTTCGTCGCCGTCAATCTGTTTCTTGCCTTCGCGGTGTTTCGCTACCGCCACTCCGCCAATCGCCGCGCCGACTATGAACCGGAGAACGCCTCCCTGGAAAAGTGGCTCACCGGCATCACTACCGTCGGCATTGTCGCCATGCTCGCGCCCGGGCTGGTGGTGTGGGCCGATTTCATCACGGTGCCCGAGGACGCCGACGTGGTGGAAGTCTTCGGCGAACAGTGGCAGTGGAGCTTTCGTTTCCCCGGCGCCGACGGCCAACTGGGCGAGGTGGACGCCCGCTTCATGTCCGCCGAAAACCCGTTCGGCATGAGCCCCAACGACCCCGCCGGCGCCGATGACATTCTGATCCGGGGCGAGGATCTGCGCCTGCCGCTGGACCGCCCGGTCAAGGTGCTGCTGCGCTCCCGCGATGTGCTGCACAATTTCGCCGTGCCCCAGTTCCGGGTGAAGATGGACATGGTGCCCGGCACCGTCAGCTACATCTGGTTTACTCCCACCCGCACCGGGCGCTTTGATGTCATGTGCATGGAGCTGTGCGGAATCGCCCACTACGCCATGCGCGGCAATGTCATCGTCGAGGAGGAGGAGGATTTCACCGCGTGGCTTGCAGGACAGAGCACCTGGGCCGAGATCCAGGGCGAAGCCATCGGCGATCCGGTGGCCGGGCAGTCCCGGTACGCGGTCTGCGCCGCCTGTCACGGCGCCAACGCCGAGGGCAATCAGGCCATGAACGCACCGCAGCTGGCGGGTATGCCGGCCTGGTATCTGCAGCGCCAGCTGGAGCACTACCAACAGGGTGTGCGCGGCGCACACGAGGCCGATACCTTCGGTCGGCAGATGGCACCCATGGCCGGCGTCCTCGGCAGCAAGGAGGCCGTGCGGGATGTGGCGGCCTGGCTGGCGTCATTGCCGACAGCGCAGCTTGCCAGCACCGTCAGTGGCAACCCGGACCGGGGCAAGGCGCACTACAACAGCTGCGGCGCCTGCCACGGCAGCAAGGCCCAGGGCAATGAGGCATTGCAGGCTCCCGGCCTCGCCGGTCTACAGGACTGGTACATCCGCCAGCAGCTGGACAATTTCCGCAAGGGCGTGCGCGGTGGCCACAGCAGTGACCGCTACGGCCAGCAGATGGTCCTGATGGCGCGCTCGCTACAACACGAGCAGTCCATTGACGACCTGCTTTCCTACCTGAATACGCTCTGAGGGAAATGGCATGCAACACACCGCAATCGCCGACCAGATCGAGGAAGACCATCACGAGCCGCAGAGCTTCTTCACCACCTATATCTGGAGCCAGGACCACAAGGTCATTGCCATCCAGTATTCCATAACCGCGATTTTCGTCGGCCTGGTGGCGCTGGTGCTTTCGGGACTGATGCGACTGCAGCTGGGCTTCCCGGGGACCTTCGACTTCATCGACCCCGGCGCCTACCTGCAGTTTGTCACCATGCACGGCATGATCATGGTGATCTACCTGCTCACTGCGCTATTGCTCGGGGGCTTCGGCAACTACCTGATTCCGCTGATGATTGGCGCCAGGGACATGGTGTTCCCCTATCTCAACATGCTCAGCTTCTGGACCTACCTGCTATCGGTCATCGTGTTGCTGGCGAGCTTCTTCGTCCCCGGCGGACCCACCGGCGCGGGGTGGACCCTGTATCCACCGCAGGCCATCCTGCCGGGGACGCCGGGCTACGACTGGGGCATCATTCTGATGCTGAGCTCGCTGGCCATATTTATCGTCGCCTTCACCATGGGCGGTCTCAACTACGTCACGACGGTACTGCAGGCGCGCACCCACGGCATGACCCTGATGCGCATGCCGCTCACCATCTGGGGCATCTTCACCGCAACCGTGCTGGGCCTGCTGGCCTTCCCCGCGCTGCTGGTCAGCGCCATCATGATGATGCTGGACAAAGTCATCGGCACCAGCTTCTTCATGCCGGCGCTGGTGTCACTGGGCGAGTCGCTGGATTACAGCGGCGGCAGCCCGATTCTGTTCCAGCACCTGTTCTGGTTCTTTGGCCACCCGGAAGTCTACATCGTCGCCCTGCCCGCCTTCGGCATGGTGTCGGATGTGCTCGCCACCCACGCCCGCAAGAACATTTTCGGTTACCGGATGATGGTCTGGGCCATCGTCGCCATCGGGGGTCTCAGCTTTGTGGTCTGGGCCCATCACATGTACGTCAGCGGCATGCACCCGGCCTTTGGTTTCTTCTTCGCTACCACCACCCTGATTATCGCCGTGCCCACCGCGATCAAGGTCTACAACTGGGTCCTGACCCTGTGGCGCGGCAACATTCATCTGACCGTGCCCATGCTGTTCGCCATCGGCTTCATCTTCACTTTCACTCACGGCGGTTTGACCGGCCTGTTCCTGGGCAATGTCACCATCGACCTGCCGCTGTCCGACACCTATTTTGTGGTGGCGCACTTCCACATGGTGATGGGGGTGTCGCCGATCATGGTGCTGTTCGCGGCGCTCTACCACTGGTATCCACTGATCACAGGGCGCATGCTGCACACCGGCCTCGGCAAGGCGCACTTCTGGTTCACCTTTCTCGGCACCTATGCCATCTACCTGCCCATGCACTACCTCGGCTTCCTCGGGGTACCGCGACGCTACTTCGCCATGGGCGGCACCGACTTCATCCCGGAATCCGCGCAGTCACTCAATGCCAGCATCACCCTGGCGGCGCTGATTGTGGGTCTGAGCCAGCTGATCTTCATTTACAACCTGATCTGGAGCCTGCGCCGGGGTGAGCCCGCCGGGCACAATCCCTGGGGTGCGACCAGCCTGGAGTGGCAGACGCCGGACGTGCCGCCGCGTCACGGCAACTGGGGCCCGGAGCTGCCGGTCGTGCATCGCTGGGCCTACGATTACAGCGTGCCGGGCGTAGCCCGCGACTTCATCCCCCAGAACGAGCCCGAAGGAAAAGGAGCGGCAGGATGAGATTTTTCAAGACACTGGGCAGCAAGCCCTGGCTGGATCCCACCATGGTCAGCTCCGCCGGAGTCGCGGTAGCAGTCGACCCGCTGGCCGCCCCCCGCACTGCATTGCGCTTTATCATGGGCATTGTCAGCGTGCTGTTTTTCCTGTTCATCATCACCTTCCTCTCGCGCTCCCAGTACCCCGACTTCCAGGCCCTGGCGGGGCAGCCCTGGCAGCCCTTCACCGACCCCACCCGGCTCTGGCTGAACACCGCCCTCCTGGGCCTCAGCAGCGTGGCCCTGCAGGCGGGGCTGTGGTCGGCGCGGCGCGAGCAGGTCAACCGGGCGATTGCCGGTATCAGCGCGGCGGTATTCTTTGCGGTGGCCTTCCTGGTGGCGCAGCTGGAGCTGTGGCGACACCTGCAGACCATGGGCTACTACGTCAATACCAACCCCGCCAACAGCTACTTCTACCTGCTGACCGCGGTACACGGACTGCACATCCTCGGCGGCCTGATGGTGCTCGCCAACGTGGTGTTCCGGGTCTGGTACGACGGCGCCATGGCGCGTCTGAGCGGCCCGCTCACGCTGTGCACGCATTATTGGCACTTCCTGCTCGGCGTCTGGCTACTGCTGTTTGCCCTGCTCACGGCCCGCGTCGAAACCATCAACCTGTTGGCAGCCCTGTGCGGCTTCTGAGGCAGCACTCATGAAACCAGCCGAACCCGTCAGCAGCGACTATACCGAGCCAGGCGTCCCCGGGATGGTCCGCGACTGGGGCGCTGACAAGCAGGCCTTCGACTTGCCCT